>DAOURL010000033.1 GCA_030625165.1 Methanosarcinales archaeon
TGAATGCCATACATCTCATAGCTCTACAGATTCGGCAGTCTCTTCGATCTTTTTCATATCTGTGAGGAGTCTTGCCTTTTTCTCACTTATCACCATGATCAGCAGGCGATCATCCGTTATGTCCATGATCGCCCGGTATTCGCAGGCGCTGTGGGTGTAGAGCGGATGGCGTTTCGTCCCTTTGATCTTCTTGACATGAGCGTAGGGGTCATCCCTGATACCATTGATCGATAGAATGATCCTCTGCGCAACATCTACTGGCAGATTTTTGAGATCCTTTCTCGCTTTTGCGGTATAGTTGACCTTGTAGCTCATAGCAGGTCAAACTCTTTCATGATCTCTTCTTCGGAGTGCAGGCGCCCCTGTTTGATGTCTTCAAGTGCCTCTTCGATGCCCCGTATCGCCTCATCGCTCAGTGGTCGCACTTCGATCGCCAGATTCGTCAACCGCGCAACGACGGAATTATATGATTCACGAGGATGACGTTTCAGATTCGTCAGCAGGTCCTTCACTCTGGGTTCTATGCAGATCGTTGTGGTAGCTGCCATATAGTATACTATAGATACCTATATGTTATAATAGTATCCGGTTCCCTGACCCCGGTCACAAGAACCTTTGCAGAGATACTACTCGTGGGTCTCGATATTGCGCCATGCCCGACGGCGGTTGCGTCTGATGTGGTGCTGCTATGATATTGCGTGCTTCTACTCGCCATGTCCTAAGGCAAATCAACAACGAGCGGCGGTATAATTTCAGACAGCTTGGATAAAAACAAAATAAGAGAGCTGGAATTGCTGGTGTTTCCCCGGGAATCGGGTGATCAACCGTTTATACGTAGCCAGATATGCTCTGTAGAATCATCAATACATCAAGCGAGGTCACCTTGCCATCGCCGTTCACATCCGCTTCTCGTGTATCAGGAATCGCTCCGACCACCATCAAGAGCGCGATTGTCGCATCTGCTATGGTGATCATACCGTCGTGGTTGGGATCGCCGCAGATGCCATCTACCGTTATGATTTTACTGGTTGTGTCGGTTGTGCCGTCATCATCTGTTACGGTCAGGGTTATGGTGTAACTGCCCGGGATGCTGTAGGTGTGGGTTATTACCGGGCACGAGGTGGCTGTTGTGTTTCCGCATCCGTTGTTCCAGTTGTATTCTATAATCCTTCCGTCCGGGTCAGTGGAACTACTGGCATCGAAGGTTATGTTTTGATCCACAACCGGGTGGATAGGAGCATACGTGAAAGACGCCCTGGGATGAAATGCGCCATTCCACCAGTCATAAAAGAAGATATCAGTATAAAATTCAGCCACATCTTCATTCTCGATGATCAAACCCGCTTCCCGGTTATTTCTTGCGCTGTTTTCATTCCAGTTGATGCTTGAGATCAGAACCTGACTGCGGTCAACGATCACACCTTTGGTATGTGTTTTGTTAAGCCCCACCTCAACGTTGTCTATTAGCTTTGCTTCAAGGTTTAAATTTTCGTATGCGGCAATATCGGTCAGATATTCGACTATCTCCTCATTCTTCACCCCATACGTAGAGTCAAGCAATATCTTCACCTCACATCCCCTCCTTGATGCGTTGATCGTAGCCTCCAGGAAGGGATTTGGTTCCGGGTCAGCATGAGTGCCCCAGTTCCTGATATAGAGCTGCTCCACATAAACGGAATCGTCTGCTCCTTTTATCATGCCGATGATAGATCCTGTCTCCAGTAGCGAGGTGTCCGGAGATAAAACAGGAGAAACATTGAACTTGCCTGAAACAATCTCGCTATAAAACGGACTTGTGTAATTGCCAGTCAGTATTGTGCGGTCTGGCACAAAATCAGGCGGGGGGCTGCCATATCTATTCCCGTAGATCGGGTCATCCGATGTGAATGGAAAGCTGTCCTTGCTTGCAGGCTTCCAATCCTCAACGAATACGCTGCTGAAATAATCTGCGGTATCCTGATTGTTTATGATAATGCCCCAGCCTCTGTTTCCAAAGGTATTGTTGATAGGCACACCTGTGTTTTTCCAGTTCTCCGAGGTTACTATCGTCGTTTCATCGTCTATAATCGCATATTTCGCATGATTGAATGCATATCTGTCATGAATACCCCTGTCTCCATCAGATATCATGAACCTGACATCTCCGCCTGCGGTAACGGTCTTACTTGCAATATACCGCTCTTCATCGGCGATCCCGTTTACAGGTCCACCTTCAAGCATCATCTTAACTTCAACTCCCCGTTCTATCGCACCTATTATGCGATCCATCAGATAGAAGTTATGGAATTGGTAAAGATTAAGGCAAATCGATTCACTGGCGTTGTCGATCGCATCTGCGATTGCTGTAAAGCTGCTGTCCGGGGAAGTAAATACTGTCACATTCCCGTCAAACCCGAATGTCTCATAAGAGAAGTGCGACTGCCCGACGCCGTATACTCGAAAATCGTTCCAGTCTTCTGCAGAATCCGTATCCTCATATTTACCGGTGGTTTCATCTCTGTCCCGCTCCAGGATCACACCCGCCCGCACATCCCCCACAGGCGTACCGGTCCACCCATCTACAGCATCAGAGCTGCCATAAATCACAACATCCACGATCTCGCCTTTCTCATCCTTCAGGATCACTTCATCTCCGTCATTAGATAATTTTATCGTTCCGGAAGTTTTTACCATATCCGGTGTCGAATCAGAATCCACACCATACTCAAAATCCGCTTTTCGGAGCGTCTCATCATAGAACGCAGTTGCATTATACGCAAGATACAAACAACCCCCCGCACCCATGCCGGTCAATGATGGAAATATGATAGCACCCTCAAGATCGGTTATCTGCCAGCCACCAACCTTGACTGTATCTGCGGTTGGATTGTGTATTCTTATAAATTCACCATCGGTATCCCCCTTCAGATAGGTGTCGTAGTATATTTCCGTAATCATCGCATTTTCGGATCGGTCCGGAACTGATGGATTTGCTTCGGCACAAAGAGCAGTTCCCAGGATCATAAATACCAGAATCATCCGGATTGCTTTTATGTAGGGCGTTTCAGCACTTCTTGATCTCTCTTCGTGTATGCCCATTATCGATCTCATCTCTATCCAACCAATGCTTTTCGTTGTTGACTCCTATTTCGGGGACGCAGCATATAATTTATCGCCAACCCCCACAAGCATCCCACCGCCTCCGGGAAACGATTCTCCGCATCTTCTCTGAATTGCTTGATAGGAGTTTTTCCTGCATTGGGGCGTTGGAGCTTGAAGGGGCTTGCTGCTATTTTTACTGGTTTTGTTTACGCAAGGACGCGTCTTATCGGGTAATAGTGCGAGGTACAAAAAGGTTATCCGTACAGAACCCAATTTCATCAAACATGGAAGCAATATCAATAAAACCAACCGGGGAAATGCGTATGAAAATTGAACAGCTTTCAAAGGTACGATATATGGATACGCCATCGTTGATAAGAAAACTGATCGATATCGGAATCGAACACGAGTTAAAAGATTATGCTATCGGACTTTTCCGGGACAAAAAAGTATCCCTGGGAAAAGCTGCGGAAATATCTGGAATATCAAAGAGAGCGATGCTGGATCTCTTGAAAGAAAGAGATATCCCCCTGAACATATCAACACGGGACATCCAAAAGGATTTTAATGCAGCAACAGAATGACGATTGTACTTAACTCCACCCCTCTGATATATCTCGCTAAAGTCAGTCTCATCTCAATAATATAGGAAACAGAGGACGATTTACTCATCCCGGGGCTGGTATTCGACGAAGTTGTCACGGTTGGAAAACAGAGAGATGATGCAGACTCATTTATCATCGAAGAGTGCGTCAAACGTGGCACGATAAAAATTGTGTACCCTGCCAGCAAGTTTACCGGTTTTGAGAGCGAGATACACGCTGCAGAACAGGAGGTTATGGCACTGGCAAGAGAATATGAGTGCATCGCCATCATCGATGATGGAATCTCAAGAGAGATCGGTGAAATGTGTAATGTGGATGTGCACGGAACATTCTACCTGATATTTCAGGCAATGCGGCGTGGTTCGTTAAGCAAGCAAAAAGCCATAGAGAAGATCAATGAGATGATCAGAAAGGGTTGGAGAATTGGTAGCGAACAATACATCAAATTTTTAGAGTTGATAGACGAGATCTGATGAGTGGGTAGTATAGATGCGGATCCTGCAACGTATCTTACAGCGATACCGCTCGGGTGTCTCGATATTGCATCATTCCCGAGGACTATTGCATCTGATGTGGTGCTGCCTGATGTTATTGATGCGATGGTACGATCTGGCGCTTGTTGCGGGAACGACGGTCGTTAACGGGATGATTGAGCCGATACTTGAGCTGGCTGGGGCGAAGGCGGTCTTTTATAGGGTCAGCATCGCGGGGGTTGCCCGGCTGCTGGGTCTCGAGAAGTTCAGTCCGCGATTTCGACGTGAGATGGACGCCGGGGGTGTGTTTCCCGCGGTCTGTTATTTTTACAAATCCTCCACATACCGCGCAACCGCCCGCCTTGACGAGTGCCACACGCCCCCGATCTTCGCCGCATCGAGAGCGCCCTGCCTTGCTCGCAAGCTCAAGTATTCCTGAGAGTAAGGCGTACTTGTCGCAAGTTCCTTCAGCGGCACCAGTTCGTCAGTCCCGCCAGAGATTGCGAGATACAACGTGAGGCTCTGGTTCAAAGCCCTCGCGATGAAGCCGGCGAAGGGCGCAAGATCTCCTGCATCTGCCGCCCGCAGGCACTGGTAGTATTTCCCACGATCTTGGATCATTATCACTACTGGCGGATATCCTTTCGCAATCAGGTACAGGTTTGAGAGGAGACGTGCCACCCTGCCATTACCATCTGTGAACGGATGGATCTCAACAAATCGGTGATGCAGAAATGCAGCGGTCTCAACCGGGTGCAAGTGAGGTGGGCGATGTGGATGGTGCGGGTGCGCCCCGCTTTCGGCAATCTCTTCGATTAGCCGGTCCATCAACCCGACCACCTTTGACCAGTCAGGTGGCGTCTTTTTTGCTCCGACTATCCTCACGTTATGGGTGCGGTATCTGCCGGAATCTGTCAGAATGCCTGCGGTTACGACCTCGTGGATCTCCTGTATTGTGACGTGGTCTATCGCTCTACCGCCTTTTGCGAGATCCTCTATGAGATCGAATGCTCTCGCGTTATTGGTTGCCTCGATGTGGTCCGCAAGCGCCTTCCCGCCGATGGTTATGCCAGTCTCCAGCACAAGTTTTGTCTCGGAAAGTGTCAGGGTATTCCCCTCTATTGCATTGGAATGGTAGGTGTGCAAAAGCCGCACCTCCTCATGGAGTCGTTTTGCGGTGTCTGCCGGGAGGGGGCGGAGCGAACCGATTCTCTGCATCTTCTCTGATATGCGTGACCGGAGTTTTTCCGGTATCAGGGGGTGAGGGTGTTCTGGCATGATGGACATATCTGGCATTCAAGGAATATATCGGTATCGGCATGAAATCGGGGTTTCCGATATTCGAGGCTGGTGCTGGGAGAACGTATGAAATGGCGGTACATCGTTAGGAAAACGCCCCAAACACATCATGATCATCCAGGGTAAAGCGCATCAGTGCGGGGGATTTGTTAGCAGTTTTGCTGGCATAACATAGTTTCCTGAAATCATTTAAGTAGAGTGCAGTTCGAATGTACTTTCTATGGCAATGTCTAAGAAGGATATGGTAAGAAGGAGCTCTAAGAAAAAGGCAGTGCTGGAAGAACTTGAAAAACAAGCTGCTTCCGGAAGTGGTGATGCAAAGAAGAAACTTGCAAAAGCGAAGAAAAAAATGAAATGATCATTTTGTGATATTGGGGCGAAAGATCATCTGCGTCTAAAAAGCATTTGTTACCCACAATCCATAAGAACCTGCAATCAAAACCCAAAAGTTGCGGAGAACGTAAAATGAGCGATGAAATCCGGATTGGGATTATTATATGCGACCGCTACCGCGTGTGTGCCGGAGGCAAATGTCTGAGGGCGCTTAACAACAGGGAGGGCGCATTCAGCATTTATGAGGGTAAAGAGGTGAAACTGGTCGGATATACTGCGTGTGGTGGCTGCCCTGGTGGAAATATCGAATACGCTCCGGAGGAGATGAAGAAGAACGGGGTGGATGTGATACACCTCGCCACAGGGCTTGTCGTCGGATATCCGCCATGCCCTCGTGTGACCCACTTCCGTGACTTTATCAGGGAAAAATATGGGCTTAATGTTGTGATCGGGACGCATCCTATCCCCCAGAACTACTACGAGACGCATACGGCACTCGGGACATGGAACTCTCCGCGATGGACTGAGATCATCCAACCGACGCTTGCGGATGAAGAGACCCGGTTGTTGTACGACTGATATCAGAGGGATGGAATGATATAATGCTGGAATTGAGCGTTCTTGTGGATAACAATACCCTGATAGATCGTTACTTCCAGGGTGAGCCAGGAGTGTCATATCACCTTCGAGACGGAGGCACCAGGATCCTGTTTGATGTGGGATATTCGGATGCGTTCATAAGAAACGCGGAAAAGATGGGTATTCACCTGCTGGACCTCGACAGTGTAGTACTCTCTCACGGGCATCTTGATCACACGTGGGGCATTTACCATCTGATCAAACTCTACACCGAAGCAAGAATGGAAAGGGCAGATTGTGATAATCCAACTCTTGTAGCCCATCCTTCTGCATTTTTAACCAGAACAGTTGACGGTATCCCGGAGATCGGCTCTTTAATCTCAGAAGATAAGTTATCCTGCCACTTCAATATGAGATTGAGCAGGGAACCCCTGTGGCTGACTGATAACTTGGTTTTTCTCGGTGAGATTGAAAGAACGAATGACTTTGAAGCGGTGATGCCGATTGGGAGAATCCTGCGAGATGGAACTGAAGAAGACGATTATGTGCTCGATGATTCTGCTCTGGTTTATACATCGCCGAAAGGGCTTACGATCGTTACGGGTTGTTCGCACGCAGGGATCTGCAACATCATTGAATACGCAAAGAAGGTCTGCGGCGATGATCGAGTGGTTGACATAATCGGGGGATTTCACCTGCTCGCGCCCTCTTACGAACAACTACAGGGCACGCTTGAGTACATGAAGGAATTACAACCGGAAACCGTACATGCCGCCCACTGCACTGACTTGAATTCGAAGATTATGTTATCTCGAGTTGTAGACATAAGGGAGGTGGGTGTGGGCTTGAGGTTGGTGTATGAATGAACCACGTGGCTGCATGTCAGTGATTTCAAACGGTGCAAGCGCTCGATATTTTTGACTACATACTGCAACTGTATGGGCGATACATAGACGAGGATTTTACGGGGTTCGGTTTAAAAACGATTTTTTCCACAAAAAATCGAGTAAAAAAAACCGCCTTTCGGGAGCGGGGCTTGCGATATACTTTTTCGTAAATAAAAAGAAAAAAGAAAAAAATAGTCCGTTTGGAACCTATTATTCCTTTAGTATCAGTATCTCTGTCGCTTTGATCACTGCTTCTACTTTATCGCCTTCTTTCAGATCAAGATCTTCCACGGCTTCTTTTGTTAGCATCGAAGTCAGGATAGCGGGCTCGGTAATCTCGATCTTCACGGTAGACGCGACCTCACCTTTCTCGATTTTCTTCACAACTCCTTCAATCTGGTTTCTTGCACTTATTCTCATTTTTGGTGTCCTCCTTTGCTTGTTACAACCACTGTCGTGGCTGCATGATACGCAAATATTGCAGCATACCATAAGAACATATCGCCCATCCAACCTCCCACCAGTTTCAGTCCCATGTTCTGCGATCCAGCCACAACCTGGATCAACTGTTTTAATTTGACTTTTGTCATATTGTAAACCAAAATGTATTTATACAGAACACACAACTGTATTTGAAGGGAACCTGATGAAAAAAACAGCAATACTCGCGGTGATAATTCTGTTTTGCAGTGCAATTGCGCATGGGTGCATCGACGAACCCGCGCAGTCAGCAACAGGAAAACCGGAGTCGCTCCTTATTTACTGTGGCGCAGGGATGAAAAAGCCGATGGACGAACTTGGGAGCCAATTCGAGCAGGAATATGGTGTTAAAGTGATATACAATTATGCCGGATCCGGGCATCTCTTAAACCAGATTGAACTTGCGCAGAATGGGGATGTCTACCAGCCAGGAGCAATGTACTATTCCACAATTGCGCGGGATAAGGGGTTCATCGATTACGAAAAGTCTGTAGCTTACCATGTTCCCGTGATAGTGGTTCCGAAGGGAAATCCTGCAAACATCACTGGTCTGGACGATCTCACAAAGCAGGGGGTAAGAGTGGCTCTCGGAGACCCTGAGGCGTGCGCTATTGGAAGATTAGCGGACAAAATACTGGAGAAGAACGGGGTCAAGGATGCTGTTTTGGATAACACCGTCGTTTACGGCACAACCGTAAATGCGCTCATACTCTACGTATCCGGCGGAGATGTGGACGCTGCGATAACGTGGGAGGAAACAGCACTCTTTGCTCCGAATGAAACGGCGGTCATGGAGATACCGGTGGAAGAGAACATCATACAGACGATACCGATAGGAACGCTTGTGTTCTCAGAAGACAAGGAAAATGCGAAGGAGTTTGTCGATTTCGTTACCTCTGATTACGGTAAAGCAGTATACGAGAAATACGGGTTCACCCCATACATGCAAGGCGATGTAGGCGATATAAATGAAACTGATCGATGATCTGATCTCTGATCTATCAAACGTGGACACAGATGCGAAAATCCGTGACGTGCATGTTGGCTATACATGGATCGGCGTACTATCCCGAAACTGCGGGGTTGCAAAGAATCTTGGCGAGCGTCATGACTATATGGTACGGAATATCGGAAGACTGACCGAGAAGACCGCATCCGAACTCGCAGAGTACTTGAAATCGTGGAACATGATCGAGGCGGGCATCGGTCTTGCAGCGGTCAACTCGATGATCGCCCCGCGGGGCAAGGAATTGAATGTAACCGATTTTCTGCTCGAAAACGGGAGGGGAAAGAAGATAGCGATGATCGGGCACTTTCCGATGGTTAATGACTTGCGGAAAGTTGCAGATGAACTGTGGGTCCTGGAGAGGCAGCCCCAAAAAGGGGATTTGCCGGATACGGCAGCAGAATACATCATCCCACAGGCAGATATCGTTGCGATAACGAGTTCGACGATCGTGAACAAGTCAATCGAGCGGTTACTGGAGTTAAGCCAGGGGTTCACGATCGTTCTTGGTCCGAGCACGCCGATGTCTGAGGTTCTCTTCGATTACGGCGTGGATATGATCGCAGGAATACGGGTTATAGACGAGGCGAGGATGATGGCGAAGATTGCACAGGGCGGTGGCAAGGTGAAGCAGTTTAAGGACGTAATTGAGTTTCTGGTGATGGAGCGATGAGTCTCTCCTTTCGGATTTCATTATCCCTGATCGCTGGCATCTTCTTTGGATTTATAGTGGTCGTGCTCTCTTGCCTCCTCACAGCGACATCCTTTGCCGAGTTCACAGGCGAGATCAGATCCCCTGAAATCATATCCGCCATCCTCTTGAGCCTTGAGACCTCGATTGCTGTCGTTCTTCTTGCGCTCCTCTTCGGGATCCCGGCTGCATACATCCTTGCGACAAAGCGGTTCAAAGGAAAAAACATCCTTGATACGCTGGTCGATATTCCAATCGTATTGCCGCCGCTCGTCTGCGGTCTTGCGATTCTCATCGCGTTTGGAGGGGAGGGCATCTTCAGCCGGTTCGATGTCCTGTTCACGGTAAAGGGGATAATCATCGCACAACTCTTTGTAGCGTCCCCTTTTTTGATAAGATCGGCGAAGACTGCGTTTGAATCGATCGATCGGGACGTGATGGACGCTGCGAGAACTCTCGGGGCATCGGAATTTTATACGCTTACGAAGGTGTCACTCCCACTTGCCAGAAACGGAATAGCGTCCGGTGTCGTCATGACATGGGCTCGTGCGCTCGGCGAGTTTGGCGCGACTGCGATGGTTGCCGGATGTATCCCATACAGAACCGAGACGATGACGGTTGGAATCTACATGCATGCGATGTCAGGCGATATTAGCGCGTCTGTCGCACTCTCACTGATCTTGATGTCTTTCGCGTTCACAACGCTCATCGTATTCAAATATCTCGGAACTATCAGAGATGGAAATCTCGGACCACGGGGGGCAGCGGCACAGTGATTCAACTGGACGGCATCTGCAAATCCTTTGGAGAAAACGAGGTGTTGAGATCGCTTGATCTGTCTGCAAAGAAAGGTGAGATGCTCGTCCTTCTCGGATCGTCCGGATGCGGGAAGACGACCACGCTCTCGGTGATCGCAGGACTTACGAAGGAGGACAAGGGGGACATCTATCTGGAGGGATCACGAATAAACGATACGCCACCCCACAAAAGGGGGATCGGATTTGTATTCCAGAATTATGCGTTATTTCCGCATCTGAACGTCTATGAAAATGTTGAATTCGGATTGAAAGCTGGGAATAAACGGAGTACACGAGGCGGCAATAAGACTGAAGTGAAAAGAGCCCTGGAGCTTGTTGGTCTTGATGGATTTGAGAAGAGAAATCCGATGAAATTAAGCGGCGGGGAACAGCAGCGCGTTGCTCTTGCAAGGGCGCTTGCAACGGAACCGGAATGCATCCTCATGGATGAACCGCTGAGCAATCTGGATGCGGTAGTTCGTGAACGATTGAGGCACGAGATTGCACAGTTGCAGCGGGATATCGGGCTAACAAGCATCTATGTGACGCACGATCAGGTTGAGGCGATGGCGCTTGGCGACCGGATCGCGGTCCTGAACAACGGGAGGATCGAGGAGGCAGGAACGCCTGAGAAGATCTTTTATAAGCCGGAGAAAGAGTTTGTTGCGAGGTTTATCGGCAGGAAGAATATATTTGCGGGGAGGAGTGCCACGCTGGATGAGGATAATGGGGTTCTACAGATCTCGACAGGAAATTTCGACCTGACCACAGTTTTCGTGCCATCAAGCGTTGGGACTCGTGTGAAAGCGTGTGTCAGACCGGAAGAGATCATTCTCGCGAAGTCTGACCGGAATACGATCGCAAAGAGCGCAAGAAATGAGATCGCTGGCAGAATCGTCAACATATCCCAAAACGGTCCCTTGATGAGGGTTCTCGTCGATGTCGGAGGAGCTGAGATGTCTGCTGACATAACACGGCTTGCGGCGCGTGATCTTGGACTGAAAGGGGGGGACCGGGTTCTATTGACATTTAAGGCAACGTCGGTTCATGTGATACTATGACGACAATAGAAGAGCAAGTGAAACTGGCAGAGGCGGCGGCACTTGGACTCGCATCCGCAACAACAGAGGCAAAGAACAATGCGCTTACACGTGTGGCTCGTAATCTGGATGAGAACCGGGATGAGATCAAAAGGGTGAATGCGAAGGACGTAGAGGACGTAGAGAAAGCAAACCTCGCACCGGCACTCATCAAAAGGCTCAAGCTCGATAATAAAAAGATCGATGAGATGATTGAGGGCTTACGATCAGTGATCGGGCTCGTTGATCCGGTTGGAAAGGTTCTCTCTGCAACCGAACTTGACGAGTCGCTCACGCTTTACAAAGTTAGAACCCCGATCGGTTTAATCGGCGTGATCTTTGAGTCACGACCTGATGCGCTCGTTCAGATTTCATCGCTCTGCATCAAGTCCGGAAATGCGGTCGTGCTGAAAGGCGGAACTGAAGCCAAAAGAAGCAATCGAATACTGTTTAACCTGATAAAAGATGCAATCGAAGAGGATGCAATATTTAAGGATTCAGTCCAGCTTGTCGAGACGAGAGAGGACGTGCGTGAGCTTCTGAAACTCGATAGTCACATCGATCTCATGATCCCGAGGGGCTCGAATGCGCTTGTGAGATACATCCAGGAGAACACGAAGATCCCGGTGCTCGGGCATTCGGACGGGATCTGCCATGTTTATGTGGATAAGGGTGCCGATCTCGATATGGCGGTAGATATTGCGTTTGATTCGAAGTGCCAGTATGCAGCGGTCTGCAATGCGATGGAAACTCTCCTTGTTCATGAGAGTGTTGCCGACGAGTTCCTATCCCGGGTCAAGGTAATGTATGATGCGGAGGGCGTCGAGTTGAGGGGCGATGAGCGGGTGAGAGCGGTGATCGGGTGCGATCCGGCATCTGATGAGGACTGGATAACCGAGTACAACGACCTTGTCCTCTCGATTCGAATCGTTGACTCGCTTGGAAGCGCGATCGATCATATAAACCGGTATGGCAGCCACCACACCGATGCAATCGTAACATCTGATGAATTGACGGCAGAGCGCTTCTTAAGCGAGGTGGACTCGTCATCTGTTATGTGGAACTGCTCAACAAGGTTTGCGGACGGATTTCGGTACGGGCTTGGTTCTGAAGTAGGGATCTCGACTGGCAAGATTCACTCTCGCGGTCCTGTCGGACTTGAGGGGCTCACGATCTACAAATACAAATTGATCGGAACCGGGCAGATCGTTGCCGATTACGCCGATGGCAGGAAGCGGTTCACACATCGGCAGGTGGCGCAAGTGGTGTGAGGCGCGAGGTGATACGAGTTATGAGGTCGCTTCGAACGGATCGGGTTGTTGTCAAGGTCGGGACGAACACGCTCGCAAGTGAGGGTAGGGGTCTTAACTACGTGCTGATCGAGAGCATCGCAGAGCAGATATCCGAACTCAAGGGACAGGGGCATGAGTTCATCGTCGTCACATCCGGTGCGATCGGGCTCGGGTGCAATGAACTTTCGCTTCCGGAAAGACCGTCCGAGATTGTTCTGCGGCAGGTTTGTGCTGCGATCGGGCAGAGCAAGGTTATGGAAGTGTATCATCGGGCTTTCGAGCACTACGGCGGGATTGTTGCCCAGATCCTCCTCACCTATGGCGATTTTAAAGATGAGTCAAAGCACAAAAACCTTAGAAACGGGATACGCGAACTCCTGCGGTTGGGCGTCACGCCGATCATCAATGAGAACGATGTCGTTGCGACAGACGAGATCGCCGGGGCATTTGGCGATAACGACAGTCTCTCCGCGATGGTCTCGGTTGACGTAGGCGCAGGTCTTCTGATCCTCCTGACCGATGTCGATGGCTTGTACGATGGCGATCCGAGAGATAACGATGGTGCAAGGTTGATCGGGACGGTTACCGAGATAACACCGGAGATCGAGGCGATGGCGGGCAGAACCGGATCCGGACTTGCTGTTGGCGGGATGAAGACCAAGATCGACGCCGCAAGGGTCTGCATGGAAGCCGGCTGTGATCTCGTGATCGCAAATGGGCGGGAGGATGATGTGATCAGGAGGATTGTTGAGGGCGAGGAACTGGGGACGCTCTTTCGTGGGAGGTGCGATTAATCATGATAACAGTTGATGATGCGACAGAGATTCTGAATCGCTTCTCTCTTGACCGGAGAACTTATGTGGAGTTGAAAGATTCGTTCGGACGTGTTCTGGCAGAAGACATCGTTTCAGGGATCGATGTCCCGTCCTTTGACCGGTCGGATATGGATGGATACGCGATCAGGGACCAGGATCTCGATGGCAAGAGGTTTAAGCTGGTCGGAGAGATGCATGCGGGAGGCGACCTGGAGGTTACCATCGGTGAGGGTGAGTGCTCATGGGTTGCAACCGGCGCAAATATCCCGGACGGGGCAAATCTCGTTATTCCGGTTGAAAATACGGAAAAGATCGGCGATGACGTGATATTTTACGAACCCGGAAAGGAATCGCACATTTCAGAGAGAGGGTGCGATATGAAGCGAGGGGAGACTGTTTTGAGGAGTGGTTGCATCGTAAATGACCGGAATATCGGAATCCTTGCATCACTGGGCAGCAGGATTGTTTCAGTGTACGATGCGCCAGCCGTTGCGATCATCTCCACAGGCGATGAACTCTCCCGGATCAATGATGTGAACTCGATGACGCTCTCAGCAATCGTTGCACAATCCGGCGGCTCACCGGTTTTCATGGGAACCGCAACCGACGAGATTTCTCACGTAAAACAGAAAATAAAGGAGGCAGCGGAGTGCGATGTCATTATAACGTCCGGAGGCATCTCATCCGGAAAGAAAGACCTCATGCCAATCGTCGTCTCGGAGCTTGGGGATGTGCTCTTCCACAGAGTCAAAATGCGCCCGGGCATGCCGATGCTCGCGGGCATAATAGATGGGAAACCGATTCTCTGCATGCCAGGGAATGTGACGTCCTGTCTGGTCTGCGGACACGTATTTCTGCCTCCGATGCTCAGGCGGATGGCGCATCTGCCGTTTGTCGGGAATGTGAGGCGTGCAAGATTGTCAGAGGCGGCAGTCTCGGAATACGGGATGCGCCGCTATCTTCCGGTTAAACTGGCGGACGGGGTCGCATATCCAACGTTCAAGGGGTCTGGTCTGATCACGTCGATTGGGTATGCGGAGGGCATGGTTGTGATCGGAGAGGAGGAGACGCTCAGAGAAGGAGAAGTCGATGTTTGGGTGCTTTGAGGAATTGCGAGGATCCAAGGCACAGGAAACGATGATCAGTGACCGTCACGATATTTGAGCAGGCAGCAGCTATCGCAGCATCTCACAACCTGCTCATACCCCGCACCCTTCCGAAGAACCTGCATGTCCATAAGATCGACAACGGTTGAAGCGACTCCATACACACACCTGCCGGCATCGATGACACAGTCAGCACCATCCAGCACATCCGCACTGATCTCGCAGACCCCCGCGCGCTGGCGGCTCTCCTGGCAGGTTGGCGCTTGTGGATGTGACCGGGGTTCCTGAGAGATCGATCAGCCTGATCGTTATCTCGTGATCCGGATACCTGATCCCGACCCGGTCAGAGCCCGCGGTCAGGATGTCAGGAACAACCGTTGTTTTTACAGATCAAAATAAATCTGAGTTTGTCATAACACGAAACCTTTAAATGGATAAGATAGCTGTTACTTTTGTATTAAATATTGTAGAAATAATGTTAGGCAATCATGAATCAATAACAAGTGATACAATGGATCTGAACAATCTGATTATTTTTGGAATACTCACAAGCACTTTAGTATTCGCAGTAAAGACCGGAATAGGGTGCGGCTTTGCAAGCCTGCAAAAGAAAGAGATACTCGGTATCGGGGCGGTATATTTCGCAATCTCGGTTATCCTGAGTTGGGTAACACTGCCACCTGGTTTCACAGAACAGGTACTCTCTTATGGCGTTCTCTGCATGGCGATCCTTGCAATCGGAATGATCGTAGGAGGGTTTTATACCGTAAGACAATGGGTATCGAAAAATTGCGACATCTCAAGGAAATCCTTCTTGTGGCTCTCTGTTCCCTGCCCGGTCTGTCTTGCAGCCATCTTTCTTGCATGCACCTCGCTTGCAACACTGACAGAAATCTCGCAATGGAAGATCGGTGTTGCGGTTGGCGCGACCTTCTTTGTTGGGATTTGTGGCGTTTCGTTTGGACTGCAGCGATTCAGAAAAACTCCTGCCAGTCTTGGAAACGCCATGATCTTTGTAGGATTGTTTTATCTTCTGTCCATAATTCTGATACCCGCGTACCTTCAGGCAAAGACTGTTGAAAGCCCTGAATTTCTGATCAATGTCAGAGAGATGGCAATGACATTCATCACAATGTCAATTTTTGTTATAATCGGATTTATTAAATATAAGAATAGGAGGCAAATAAAATGTTATCTTCGTCAGTAATGAGTGCGCTCTACATGGTTTCAACATCGCTGCTGTATCCTGTGGTACTTGCACTCCTTGGACTAATCGCGCTCTCCCTGCTCTATCTTGGTTCGTTTGCAGCCGAGTACGCATCACGGAACCGGGATATCGGGAGGGTCAGATCAGGTTGCGTTGAAGCAAAGGCGCATATCGAGAACAAAGAGTTCGGGAAAGCATCCGAGACTCTTGTAAACTGCGGATCAAATGATCTGCTCACTGGCTTCATCACCGATCTTACAGGATTCATCGGTAAACCCACATTCAACATCGAGTCAGAGAAACTCCTGCAGGATTACGAACTGCGGATCGCAAAGGAACTTGAGAACCCGAGACTTGTGGCGCGGATCGGTCCGATGCTCGGACTGATGGGGACGCTGATCCCGATGGGTCCCGCGCTCATCGCACTCTCAGCAGGAAACATCCATGAACTTGCAACAAACCTTGTGATCGCGTTCAGCACCACTGTTCTTGGACTCCTGATCGGCGGCGTCGGGTACAGTATAGCAGCGGTCAAGAAACGATGGTATTCCCAGGATATGAGCGACATGGACTATATCGTGGAGATGATGAAGCAATGAGCCGACTTCGCGTTCGTGTCATTGATGATGATGAGGATCCGTTGAACGGTGTTGCGAATCTTTTCGATGCCGCGATGGTCTTTGCAGTGGCGCTGCTTGTTGCGATACTGATGGCACACAGTATGCCGGAACTGCTCGATCCGGACGCCAGTTTTACGATGATAAAGAACCCTGGAGAGCCGGATATGCAGATCATCATAAAGAATCCGGAGGGGATAGAGGTCATGAATGTGACAGATATGCTCGCTGGCGGGCAGGGCGAGAAGATGGGAATTGCCTATCGACTGAGAACTGGAGAGATGATCTATGTTCCGGAGAATGCTACTGAAAGTGAATAAAAGTGTAAGCCTCGAACTGCACTGGCTTGGCGGTCGGCGGTTCGAGGCTTGCATATATCGAGGTGAATAAACATGCAAAAGAATATACGAAACTATATCGGATTGTTGATCGCGGCAATCTTTGTCGCGCAGATATTTGCCATGCCTGTGTATGGCACGGAGATAGAGAAGTCAGTAGATAAGACAGATGCAATACTCGGTGAAGATATCGCCTATACGATAAGGGTGAACTTCACAGAGAATGCAAGCGATGTTACGATAGTGGACCATCTTCCGGATGGGTTGGTCTATATCAATGATTCACAGAATGGCACCCTGGAGGGGAAAAACATTATCTGGAATTTGGGTGATGTGAATGAAAGCATTGTCCAGATTCTGTTAAATGCATCCATCGCTAAAACGTATAACGGAACAGCGATTGCGAATAACTCGGCGAATTTGAGTTATGTTGTGAATGGATCCACTCATGTCTTAAATGCGAGTTCTCAGGAAGTTAAGATTGGAGGGAGTACCCAAGAAGCAAATGTCACCTTCATAATCGGAGCTTACGAATATCAGGGATTGATTGTGTCTGCGATGGAGGAGATGGATCTAAGCCTAAATATTACGATATATCGCACAAAAAGTATTCCTGACAATCTTAGCCTATCTACGCAAGATGTGATATTTACAGATACTGCAGTCGGGTTAGACACTCTATCAGAGATTGAACAAGCAGTGAATGATGCGAAAGAGCAGAATAATGCTTCTGTGATTTCGCTCGGTATGCCTCCACATGATTATTTAGCCAATGTTAATTCAACGGATCATCCGTGGATAAAACAGTACTGGGCTAACGGCGGCTTTGAGAACATAAAAAGATTATTGGCATATCTTGGAGTTAATTTCTGCGGATTAAATGCGACTGTACAAGAGCCGATAGTTCTTCCAAAAGACTTTATTTACCATCCAGACTCGGTTGAGATATTTAAAAATTTAACCGAGTATCTT
>DAOURL010000150.1 GCA_030625165.1 Methanosarcinales archaeon
CTCCTCTTTGGCAAGTGTCACAATGTATTTCTTCATATTCAATCCACCAAGGTTGATTATGAAGAACCTGTGTTATATTTCTTGCGACATTACATAGTTGACGTGACACTAGTATCCCGTTCCCCCAGCTTCACACCAGCCGGTTACCCGGCTGGGTGTGGGGTTCAGTTCTGAGGTGGGGGCTAACCTTTCCTCAGGCTGGATTTTCACCAGCTGGCGAGTATGGATTTATCTCGGCACTCTCGTGCCATTCGTTTATTCGTGCCATTCGTGATCCCTAAGCACTTAATGCCACACAGGCAGGATTTATCTACGAGATGCTTGCACTCGCGAATTGTCAAAGAGCCGCTTTTATCGTGGCTAAATCGATCCCACGCAGGCGGTGAGAACCGCCGGGCACCCGGGCACCACCGGTTAACAGGTACGCGTAAGATATTTAGCCGAGATCAGAAAACCGGCAAAGCACATCACTGCTCCAACCACGAGCACCGCTACAAACCCGTGGTACTGCGAAACAGCACCTCCGATAAGAGAACCTGCCACGGATGCGAGACTGATGACCGTTGTGATCAGACCCGCTGATGCCGCTTTATCCTCATTTCGGCGCAGCAGGAGTTCGGTCGATCCCACATACAGAAACGACCACGAAAGAGCGATCAGCACCATCCCAGGTATGACATAATAAAATATGGTCGGCGGGATAAAACTTAAGAAAGCGATCGAGGATACCAGATACCCGTACTTCACGATCGATACCATATCCTTACCATCGAGCCGCCGCATCATGAAAAACTGCATCAGCGGGTTTATTGCGTAGATGGCTGCGATCCAGAACTTATCCGATCCGAGACTTGCCATATACAGCGGGAAGATCGTCCATACGGCTGTGGCTCCGGCGTGTCTCAGCAGGAACGGCACGTACACCGCCCAGTTCGCTCTCACCGTGTCAAGCGACAGGTAACTGACACTCAGCCGCTTGACCTTGACTTCCGGCAGAGTCAGCGCGATTACAAAGGAGAGCGCCACGAGAGCGGAACTGGCAGCGAATATCAGGTCATAATCTCCGATGATTGCCGCTCCAATGAATCCCGCAGCCCAGCCAAGAGCGCAGAACGAGATGAACTTGCTGATACTCCGTTTCATCCCGTAGACATGCATGATCAGAGCCGCAGGGTACATGCCGATAGTGATTCCGAGAAGCCCCCGCGCCAGTCCAAGCGTGAGTGGATCGTCTGCAAATGCCTGCAGGAGATATGCGGCTGCTGAACAGGCAAGACCAGCCAGCAGCAGTCTTTTGATATTCCATGCATCAGCCGCCTTGCTGAACATATACGACGATACGCCGAGGCAGAGACCGTATACGCTCATGATGAGCCCTATCTGCATGTAACTGGCTCCGAGGTCCTCTGCAAGAAGCGGGATGAAGACCATCGAGAGCATCATCGATGTGTTTGTGAAGAACTGGATTGAATTGAGTTTCATGGTCGGTTGAGATTTTATTGGGCGGCGATACGCATAAGTTCATAGATCGGAGGAGTGTTGCCCTCCCAATGAATTCGGATCAATGGATCTGAATGGCGCCGGGTGGTTGGATGCCACAAATATTCGCGAGCATCTCAGACCGGAACATGGGACCGAACACAAAAAAAGGTAACTACTCAAGTACCTAAAACACTATCATGAGACTTCACCTATACCGGAACTACCTGACCCGGGACATACCAGAACCAAACAGGGAATTTAACCGCGGAGGGCGCAGAGGAACGCGGAGGAGGCTAAAAACTCTGCGAACCTCTGCGCACTCTGCGGTTATTTTTCTTGACAGAAAGCCTATGATCGCAATCAGGAGACCAATCAGCATACCTGAGTGGTTACAAAAAAAGAAAGACAGCGAAGGGGTCGCTCCCTTCGTCCACCATCGCCTGCACTACCACTTACCCTCTGCGCCGCATCATCGCGTAAGCGACTGCAAGATACCCCATGCAAAGCGAATACCGCGATAAACCCGGGCGACATAGCTATTTTCGGAGCGAATTCGATTGTGACTTTTTTGTAATCCTCGTCCCGGGTTCTTCGCCAGACAAGAATCCCGCGATCATGCCCGGCTTTACCGCACTGAATATGTACGAATCGATATCGATCCCGAGCAGTTCACGAACCTTACCAAGCATCCCACCGGTCACATCGGTGCCCTCTGAGCCATGGATATGGGATCGCACCGCCTCGAACGTCCCTGGTGTGATCTCCGGAACCACCCTGCCGCCTGCGATCACGCCATCGACTGCGGTCCCGAATCCGATGCGCGACGCCTCAAATCGCGTCGCAAGGTATGGCACGATCTGGTCGCCTGATATGATCGATGCTCCAAGCGCCCGGTCCATCACCACATCGCCATGCAGCACAGGCACGATGCCGCGGGCAAGCATCAGCGCGATCGTAGCGGTGTGCATCTCGCTGATGCGTGCATCATCTGCCACGGTGCAGCCGAACGGATGCACAGGCGCTGCCGGGACGTTATTTTTTATTAGTGCATTGACAACAAGTTCGTTTAGCAATGTTACGGATCGGTGGATATCAATTATCCCGGAATTGGTGAATCCGTCCGGCGAATCATGCTTTTTTGCCTGCGGATGCCCGAACGAACCTGCACCGTGAATCAGGATCAGCGGGTTGTCTGCTGACGGGTGGTACGATGCGATCTCTGCGGCGCACCTCTCGATTGCGGATGGTTTCGGTGTCGGGGTGTCGGTCTTCTCTGTGAGGACGCTACCTCCGATCTTGAGGATGGTGAGTGGCATTGGTGGTAGTATACTGTGGTTGTCGGATAATTGAAGTTTTGTATGCTTGCCCGGGGTGTGCTTGTCTGTGAGATGTTGTGATGTAACCTGATCGTCCGGATCGTTTTTGGTTCTGGTGTTTGTGGTGGGTGGAGCCCAACCCCCTGGTTTCAACTGGAGCCTTGGGTTCTGGTGAGGTACAGTACTTTCGATGCAAACGTTTGTTACCCCGACCCCTTGGTTTCAATTGGAGATCGGGGTTGGATGTTTTGTGACACGCTGGTATTTCGCAGTCCAAGCAAGCGGTCGTGCATCGTCTACCCAAACATAAATTTGAAGCATTTATCAGGATCGTTGAAGCTGACCTCCGCTGCGTCGAAACGTTTTGGATCGAAGTCTTCGCCAACCCAGTCCATCAGTTCTTCGTATTCCTCATTGTCCGGATCTTCCAATGCTTCTAAGATGTTAGCATAGCCCCATAACCCGCCACAATCTTCAGGGGGACATGCCCTCTTTCCCTTGATGCATATCGGATACATAGCACCCTTTTCTCTTGGAATTATCTTCTCCAGTTGTATCTTATGTTCCCAGTTATCACCGAAATCATATACATACTCTGCTGATCGATTCTCCATAGAAAAATATTCAGCTATCTTTCGCCTATGCTCCAAAAGGGGTTTTCTGCCAAAGTCTTCACCCGGGATTCCTATACTCACCACTGAACCGGTTGACGGATCGACCATTTCGAACTCATGGAGATGGCAATCCCCCCAGCCCATAACGTCCTGGATCGCGACATGCAGATCCCAGAATGTATAGGTCTCTGGGACCTGTATTCGCCGCCAGATCGGTGGTTTAGCACCCTCCAGCGTGATCTTGAACTGATACACATGGTTGAATTTCTTTTTCATTGTGATCCCTCTTGTTGGGTATGAAAACCGCCCAGGTATCGCGAAGTTATGACTCCCTGCCTCGCCGCACACCTGCCAGTCCGGCAAGTACTGCAACGAAGACGGCTATTTTGAATGCGGTGTACCAGGATATCGATCCTGCTATCAGACCCTGCTCAACGGCTCCCGGGAAGATGTCCGGGATCGTCCATGCCCAGAGCAGTTTCACCAGTAAGAGCACGATCACGGCATATACCGCGATAAGCACCAGAGTGCCTGATATGATTGCGATCCACCATGTTTTGTTCATTGGTTCAAGCCTCGATTCATAAGTTGAATTGAAAAGTGCGCCCCTCACCTATGGAATATCTTTCAGGTTCCCATTTAACTGGCGTTGTGAAGATTAACTGAATCTCTGGATGTTGCTTCCAAAATAGGTAAGAAGCTACTGTCTGCATTTTGCTGCATTGAGAAGCAATCCCGACATCGTATTCCGATCGAAGTGTTTGATACTCAGTTTCAAGTATATCAAGTATATTTTCAACCTCAAGGGTGGAAATATCCATTCTTTCTCTGTATCTCCAACCATCGAAAATGTGTTTGTGTAAGTTTATAGAGAGCCATTGGCGTCCGTGTAACTTCTCGTGAGGGGACTTTCCATAAAAGATAACAATTGCATTCGGTGCATAGTCGTCAACAAGCCCTTGCACCCTATTTGGTTCGTAACCTGCCATCACGAACAGGCAGGCTTTGTACCCTGGTCTGTTGTTTCCCTTGAAATCTGTTGGGATTTGAATATCTTCAAGGCCAGCGGTTTGAAGGTATTTTGCCATACCTGTGAAGTCCCGATTCTTCACCACATCAATAACGTCATTCCACTCCGGCTCCCTTGGATAGTAATCGCTTGCCTCTGTATAGACTACTGAGGTTTGTAAGAGGTTAATATCTGCAGCGCGAAGGCAGCAACATATCAAAACATCTGCCATACCGGAAATGTCTATCACAGCAGATCGGCTGATAAGAGATGTTGAAGCAGAGTGTATTTTTCCAACGAGTTCCCTCATAAATTTGTCAGGGTTGTGAATATCCACATCAATGATCTCTATATTGCCAGTGAATTTCTCAACCTGTGCCACCAACCGACTAAAATTGGGTTCATTGTCTTCTCGTTGAGTAGCATATCTTAATAATATAGCTTGCTCTATGCTGACCTTATGGACATAAGCTCGGCGGATAAAGGTTAAAGCCCTCTTATCGAAGCCCCCAGCAGCTATAAAAAGGCCGTATGATTCCTTGTTGGCGAAATCGAATTCAGTAATAGTCATTTTTAATCAATCCCCCTCAAAAAGCGTCTTTTGTTGATCATCTTTCTTGTGCTTCACAAGATTATCAAGCCG
>DAOURL010000222.1 GCA_030625165.1 Methanosarcinales archaeon
GCAATTCCTGGCTATCAGGTGCCGTTTGGCTCACGGGAGATGCCGCTTGCAAAGGGATGGGGTACAGGCGGCATCCAGATCACGCTCTCGATCATCGGAAAGTCTGATGTCCTGAAGGTGATCGATCAGGGCAGCGATGAGAGTGTAAATGCAGTTAACATCCGCAATCTTGTCTCGCGCATGACCGGGGTTGAAACAACGAGTGACACAAGACGTGCCACAATCATCCAGACGAGGCACCGCATCCCTGAAGAGGTGCTTACGGAGGATCAGATCATGGTCTTTCAGGTGCCGTTTCCGGAACCTCTCAGGACGATTGAGCCCTCCGAGCAGGTGACACGGAGGATGCATGCGGAGCAGGATTACAGCGGGATGTGGCTGCATCTGTATGAGGACATCGTTAAGCACGGCAGGATCACGATCGGCGCAAGATACCCATGTCTGGTAAACGGCAGGCATCTGATGGATCCAAGCCCGATTCCGAGATGGGATGTTCCGAGATTGCACAAATCGCCTGTGCTCCACCTCTTCTGCGCAGGAAGGGAGAAGCGGATATATGCAATTCCGCCGCACACCTCGGTTGAGCCGCTCGAATTCGAGGACTACAAGTTTGAGACTGAGGACTTCAGCGGGAAGGTCTGCGAGCGGTGCGGGAGTTCTGATACGTTTCTGGATGAGATAATCGATGATGCGACAGGGAATGCGAGGTACCTCTGTTCGGATACAAGTTTTTGCGAAAAACGGCAGAGAGGTGAAGATGTTTAATAAGATACGGTACAGAGCCCTCGAATCTGCGTTAATCAGTGTTAATCAGTGGCTTAAAAAAACGCATTTTAGCCACAGATTTGCACAGATTACACTGATTTTTGGCTCTCCGGTATCTCGCGTGAAAGTGTTCCGAAACTTCGTCAAGTCGATCATTTATACAATCACTCCGCATTTGTTTTGGGGCATTTGTATCCAGATTCAGTATTCTTATGACCGTCTTTATCGCGAATGGCACGAATGGACGAATGACACGAATATATTCCATTTTAGCATTCGTGCAATTCGTTTATTCGTGCCATTCGTGATCCCTAAGCACTTAATGCCACACAGGCAGGCACAAAGAGGTTGCGCATGACTCCTGCACCGGCACCGGCACTTGAGGTGAATAACCTGACCAAAATCTATGGCATCAGATGCCAGGATTGCATCGAAAACACAGGTCCCGATCACGGCAGAAATGTATGTCCGGTCTGTGGCTCGGTTGTTGCATGTGCGGACATAACGTTTGAGGTGATGCCTGGCGAGATACTCGGAATCGTTGGCGAGAGCGGCTCAGGCAAGAGCACGATCGTGCGCTGCCTCCACTTTGATATGGAGCCAACTGATGGTGCGGCATATATGCGCTGCTCTGGCAACGACTCTGGTGATGAGAACATCTTCCTGTTAAATTCCCAGAGAAAGCGGGCTGTCAGAAACCAGCATCTTGGCATGGTCTACCAGAACCCGCAGATGGGGCTCCGACTCGATGTCACCGCTGGTGGAAATATCGCAGAGAAGTTGCTTGCTGCAGGCTGGCAGAACGTCGGGAAGATTCGTGACCGGGGAGGATTACTCCTCAAGCGCACCGAGATTCCACTCGAACGTATGGATGAGGCGCCGCGTAACTTCAGCGGCGGAATGCAGCAGCGGGTGCAGATCGCAAAGGCGCTGGCAAACGATCCTGATGTGCTGCTCCTTGACGAACTGACCACCGGACTTGATGTCTCGGTGCAGGCACGGATCCTGGATCTGATAAAAGAGATCAGAAGAAGCACAGATGCCGCGATGATCCTGATCACACACGATCTCGGGGTGATTAAACTCCTTTCCGAGCGCACGATCGTGCTCAAGGATGGGCGCATCGTGGAGATGGGGCTTACCGACCAGATACTGGAGGACCCGCAGCATGAATACACCCAGTTACTGGTAAATTCGGTCTTATGAGGTGATCATCTGACAGATAACCATTTAGAGATTTTTGATCTGAACAAGACGTTCAACGTGTACGTTCTTGGCGGAAAAAAGATAAAAGGATTCGAAGATGTCAGTTTCAGCGTGAAACGTGGCGAGTTTCTGGCAATCATCGGAAGCAGCGGCTCCGGGAAATCTTCGCTTCTGAAATGTATGTACCGGACATACCTCGCGG
>DAOURL010000016.1 GCA_030625165.1 Methanosarcinales archaeon
ATCAAGCCAGAGAATGTGATGCCTGCTCCAAGAAACTTGAGACCTGCTACTTTGAACAGGACGATTCCAAGCAGCATGATTGCAGAACCCCAGATGAAATGGAATTTGCTCCGTTTTAAATTCATTTCATCGCCTCACATCTTCCATCTGTAGTACGCATAGAACCCGAGATGGCACTACAGCATCAAAATCCCGAGAGCCCCGAGCCAATCACCGACTGCCGCCCCACTCATCGCCCCGATGAACGGATGGACAAAGCGGTTCAGCATGTAGAGCGCCATCAGTCCAATCACAAATACGCTGAATGCGGCACTTGCTGCCCTTCTGCTAATCTCCAGTGTTCGTTCGTCGCGTGTCACGACTCTGTACCTCTGTCTCGCGCTGATCAGTATGACGACCCCGATACCAACGCCGATCAATCCGATGATCACATTTGATGTGAGCGCCCCGGCAAGCACGCTGCTGACACTGAGTACGTACGCTGCTATGTACCAGATTGTATAGATTCTTTTATTGTTTGTGTTATCAGACATTTTGTAATGCCTCCATTTCGTTATGTAAAGTATTAGTTACATTTAGTATGTAATACTTTCTACTACCCCATGAGATCGATTCTGCTTTAGACTATATCCTACAAAAAACCATATTTTCATACGACATGTCGGAAACTATTTAAACCAACGATCTCAAATCACAACTATGGACGAACGAGAACTGGTAGAGATCCTGAACCCATTTAACTTCTGGCGAGCTACCCCTTTCACAGGCATCATCCGCCCAAAATATTTAAACGAACTTGAGAGGCTCACATCAACCGGGCAGATAGTTGTTGTGACCGGTGTCAGAAGAAGCGGCAAGACTACAATCCTCGTCCAGTTCATACACCATCTGATCGAAAGCGGAGGAGTGAAAGCGTCGCAGACGATGTATGTAAACCTTGAAGACCCGAGACTTCCGATACAGGATGGATCCGATCTTCTTGATGCTCTTGTTACCGCGCATCAGGCGTTTGTCGATTCGGACGGCTTGTACTGCCTGATTCTTGATGAAGTCCAGCGACTTCCCGGGTGGGAGCGATGGGTCAGGATTCAACAGGAGATGCGCCCCGATCTCTGCATCATCGTATCTGGTTCATCAGCGGAACTGCTCTCAAAGGAACTGGCAACGTTGCTCACAGGGAGGCATCTCGATATAGAGGTCTTCCCATTGGATTTTTCCGAATACCTCCGATTTCATGGCATTGATCCAGATGACACGCTTGCAGATGCCGGGAGAATCAAAAGCCTCGCCTCAGAATACATTTCAGAGTCAACCTTCCCTGCAGTCGTCCTGACACCAGAGCCCGATCTTAAGGAGCGGATGGTGCTTCAGATCTATAGGGATGTAATCAACCACGATGTGGCACGCAGATACGAAGTCCGGGAGATCGAAAAACTGGAAGCTGTGACAACGACGTTTATTGCGTCCGTCCCGGGACCGGTTACACTGAACAGCACAAGACGTGCGCTTGGCGGTCGTGTTTCACTCGATTCGATCGAACGATTCGCAAGATACCTCGAAGAGCCGTATCTGCTCTTCTTCGTAGACACCCATTCATTCTCCGCGGGCAAAAGGAAACGAAGCCCGCGAAAGGTCTATGCTGTGGATAACGGCTTGCTTCTGGCGGTTTCCCATCGTTTCTCGAGTGACCGCGGAAAATTACTTGAGAATGCGGTATTCCTCGACCTCAGAAGGGCCGGATGCGAAATATACCGTATGATGGACAAAAAAGAGGTTGATTTCCTGATCTGGAAAGGAACCGCACCCCACGCGCTGATCAACGTATGTTCGGATGTTTCAGACGCCGACACGAAAGCACGGGAGGTTGATGGACTACGGCTTGCCATGCGCAAGTTCGATCTGGATTGCGGGCTGGTGGTCACCCTGAACCAGAGAGAGACCATGCCGGTTCCGGAAGGGGTGATCGAATTTCTGCCGTACCGGAGATGGGCTCTTGAGACTGAGAGATGGTGCGGATAGGGGGGCGAAAACCGACTTCACCCGATGAGGTACATCCTCAGCGCAGATACCGCAAAGACTGTGGTTGCAACACCGGTTGCGATTGTGTATGCCCGATCACTGTGGCAGAAGTAAGATACTGCCATAGAGGTGGTTACAGGCACAACAATCAACGAGATCCACATAAGACCACCCAGCATCCTGTCGATATCGAGGGTATCAAAAACCACGATCTGAACGATCTGCAATACCACTCCGAAGACGAATGCGGTGCCTACCAGTTCGAGGATTCTGCTACAGGCGGATCTACAACTTTTCACTGCGATCGACCGCCACAACTCTTCTTTGACAATGTAGTCCATCTCTCTGAACATCTTTTAAAAATCTTCCGCTCGGAAACACGTCCTCAACAACCGATCATCATCCTCGCGAGATCGCTCCCGACCTTAAATCCGTACGACGCCTCTGCCGCGGACCTCTCGTCAAACATCGAGACCGAATCAGCCCCGTGTCCACATAATACGCCGCTAATGCTTTTTGATATGTGTAAGCACGTTGCCACTGGATCTGGCAATAACAATAAATACGCCATACCACAAACAACAACATCATGAAGACGATTACTGCAACAGTTCCTGATCGCTCTGGTCTGGAGTTTGAGTATCTGCTCAAGATTGGTGCATATCGTAATGAGGGGGAGGTGCTAAAAGACGCACTCAGGCAACTCCTCCTCGCAAGACCTGTGTATCGTATCGATATCGCTGTCAAATTGTATGCCGACGATAAAATTTCACTGGGCAAGGCTGCCGAACTTGCCGGAATATCTTTTGATGAGATGAAAGAGGTTTTGATGCAGCGTGGCATCAAACCCAAACTCGGTACCAGAACGATCTCGGAAGCGCTGGATGAAATAGATGCACTAAGGGATATATGAGGGATATTATCCTCGACACCACCGTTCTATCAAATTTTGCATCGGTGGGTGAATTAGATCTGATTAAAAGATTGTTTGGAGTGGCGTATACGACTCATGAAGTACATGAAGAGATTTTAAGAGGAATATCCAGAGGATATCAGTATCTTGAAGATGTCGATCACGAAATGTCTTTTGATGAGACTGGCTGGTTGCGAGTCGCTGCAATACGCTCATGTATGGAACATCAGTCGATGAACGATCTTTTGAAACGTCTCGGAATGGGCGAGTCATCTTGCATCGCAATAGCAAAAAGCCGCACAATGATTTTTATGAGTGATGATCGAATTGCAAGACGTATCGCAAATGAGATGGGCGTCTCGATATCAGGAACCATCGGGGTACTGGTGAGATGCGTGGATAAAGATATAATTCCTTTCTCGGAGGGGAATGCTATCCTTGTAGAAATGATGCGGAAAGGATATATGTCGCCGGTTGATAGTCTGGAAGCGATTACATCTCCGGACTGATGGGTGGCAGAGTCATTTTGGTGATGGTGGAGTTTTCCGAACGTCAAAAAGATCAGAGTTTCGGGCACAACACCCGATACCTTGACAGGCATAATAGAAACAGATCGTCACACACCAATCATCAGCCTCACGAGATCAGCCCCGATCCGCACCCCGTACGACCCCGCTGCCGCTGACCGCTCGTCAAACGCCGAGACCGAGTCAGCCCCGCGCCCTCCGCCACATATCGCAAACGGCACCGGATCCGCGGTATGTGTCCGGAGCGGTATCGGCGTCGGGTGGTCCGGCAGCACCATGATCACGCAGTCGGAACACCTGTCAAGAACCCGTCCCACGACCTTCTCGTCAAAATCCTCGATCGCCTGCACCTTCGCTTCAACGTCGCCTGCATGTCCTGCCTCGTCAGGCGCCTCGACATGCACGTACACGAAATCGTGGTCCTCCAACGCTTTCACCGCATAATCCGCTTTCCCGGCGTAATTAGTGTCGAGATACCCTGTCGCCCCCGGAACCTCGATCACATCCATCCCCGCGTAGATTGCGAGCCCCTTTAAGAGATCGACAGCCGAGATCATCGAACCCGTGATTCCGAACATCTCCTCGAATGAGGGGAAACTTGGCGCTCCTCCCTGCCCCCAGAGCCAGATATGCGTCGCTGGATTCTTCCCGGCGCGAATCCGCTCTTCGTTGACCCGGTGCCCATCGAGCACCGCCTCAGACCTGCGGATCAGGTCGCTGAGTACCTCGCAGTCCTCGCCCTCCGGCATCTGCGACTCCATCGGCTCGCCGAGTACGTCATGCGGCGGCGTGCAGACCGCGGATGCGCCGATGCCGCCCGTCACCATCAGGTGGCGGTAGCTGATCCCGGCATGGAAGCGGATGCGGTCAGACGAGAGCGCCTCATCGATTGAAGCAATCAGAACGGATGCTTCCTCGCTTGTGATGTGTCCTGCGCTGTAGTCCGCGATTGCACCGGCAGCTACCGTGATCAGGTTGCATCTGAACGCAATTTCGCCCTCTGCAAGCGTTACTCCCATACTCGCAGCCTCAAGCGGACCTCTCCCTGTGTAGTACTTCTCAGGAGCGTATCCGAGAACCGACATGTTCGCGATATCGCTTCCGGCAGGCATCCCGTCGGGAACTGTCTTCGCAAGCCCGCACCTGCCGTGCTTTGCGATGTAATCCATATTCGGGATGTTTGCGTGCTCGAGAGGCGTCTTTCCGCCAAGTTCAGGGAGCGGAACATCAGCCATCCCGTCGCCGAGGAGAATCAGGTACTTCATGCTGCCTATTCTACCATCCCGCTGTTCACTCCATCTCATTGATCATCCTTGCCAGCCGGTCGCACGACACACCATGTTTTGCCTCGCTGCACACCTTGATCCGATCGAGCAGGGTGGAGAGTTGCTCCTGATCAAGTTCGTATCCAAGCCGCTCTGTCACGAATTTCAGTGCTTTTCTCCCGGTATGCTTGCCAAGGATGTAGTTCCTGCCACCGCCCACAAGTTCCGGCGAAAATACCTCGTAGGTGCTGGTATTCTCAAGCATTGCAGCGATGTGGATCCCTGATTCGTGGCAGAACGCATTCTCGCCGACTATTGGCTTGGTCTTTGCAACCTTGACTCCTGAGTACTTCTCCACCATCTTCGAGAGCGTCAGGAGATGCGAGAGGTCGTATTTATCGATTCCGTACTGGACCAGAAGCCCGACAAGCAACTCCTCAAGCGGCGTGTTCCCGACCCGCTCGCCGATCCCGTTTACAGTGGCATGAAGCTGCGTTGCCCCGGTCTCCGCAGCAACGATCGTGTTTGCGGTCGCCATTCCGAGGTCGTTGTGGCAGTGGATGCAGAGCGGGGTATTTGTCGCCTTCTTGATCTCTTTTATCATGAAATACGTGGTACTCGGATCAAGAATCCCCACCGTGTCTGCGATGCTCAGGTAATCCGCTCTGTGCGCCTCGGCGATCTGGTAGACTCGTTTCAGCACATTCATATCTGTGCGGGTCGCATCCTCGGCAGCGAACCGAACGCAGAGCCCGTGATCCTTCGCATAGTCGAGCACGTCGATTGCGCAGTCGGTTGCCTCATCGATCGTCATGTGATGCTTGTAGCGCAGGTGGATGTCAGACGTTGCAATAAAGATGCTCACGATATCGACATTCGCATCCAGCGCGGCATCCACGTCCGATTTTTTTGCGCGTGCAAGGCAGCAGATCCTTGCATTGAGTCCGAGCTTTGTAATTTTACGTATGGTCTCGAGTTCTTCCTTTGATACAACCGGAAATCCTGCCTCGATGATCTCCACACCAACATCATCCAGTTTCCATGCGATATCGATCTTCTCCTGCTCAGTAAAAGCGATCCCGGCTGCCTGCTCGCCGTCCCGGAGTGTCACATCGCAGATCTCGATGTCCTTTGGCTTTAGTTTGATGAAGTCCATCAACGTGTTTCTTGAGTACTCGATATGGTCTTCCATGTTATGGATGGGGGTTGGGCTTGAGAAAAAGGTTTTGGATGCATCCGGTCTCCGCTTCAGATTAGATCGGTTCAATGTCTCGACAGCCAACCGCAACTTCAAGGGGCGAATGGACACAGGCGGGTTCATCTATTTGCGTCGCCTGAGACTGCTGTGGCGACTACGCTTGCAGGAGAGATTGCGGATCCGCGGGATATCATTTCTCTGTAAAATCAGATAGATTCCGATTACGTAACTACTCAGGTACCTGAAACCACTATCAGGGGACTTCACTATGCAGGAACTACCCGGGACATGGGGCATACTGTAACCAAACACGAAATATAACCGCAGAGTACGCATAGGGGCGCGGAGGGGAAATAACTGGTTAAATGCTCTGCGTTCCTCTGCGCCCTCCGCGGTTATTTTTCTTGCCAGAAAGTACAGGATCGCAATCGAGAGACCAATCAGCATACCTGAGTGGTTACCCGATTACTTTGTATATTTTGATAAATGTTTGCAAAACTTAGTAAGATAACATTCGTCACAAAGAAGTTCTGTCTCTTTCCCACAAATGGGTTTTTTAATTTCTTTAGGTCGATCAGCACCATAAAACCAGATTGTTGCATCAATAACCCCCAATCTTTCACCGGTTGATTTGGACATTCTGTCAGCAATCTTAAAAACCTCTTTTATTATTTTAGAATTGGACTCGCGATCACTTATCAAACCCAATCTAAATAGGATTCTTCTGACATGGACATCCGGTTTAATTGCGTCAAATCCTATTGATTTTAAGTAATCCCAGACAGTTTCACGCCCTAAAAACTTGAATTTTTTAATTAACTCGTTGGCTTGAATTGATCGATCTTCAAACGACTCTATATAGTCTGCAAACGAACCATATTTTCTTTGAATCTCAACAACTTTTTTGGCATTATGTACGGTTGCTCGTATCTTTCCTTCGTGTCTGATTATGCCCGGTGTATGATGTACAATTTGATTCACACTATCCTCGTCATAACCAGCTATTTTACAGATATCAAAATCATCAAACGCCTTTTTGATGTTGGGCCATTTTTCATCCACAGTCTTTGCTTTAAATCCACCATAGAATATTACAATAGTCAACTTCTCAAACAGAAAATTATCGCCCTGTTTTTTGGCGTCATCGAAAGTGAACTCTCTTGCTTCGTTGATCCATCTGGAAAACCCATCGCCCACTGCTAAGTTAGTCAGTTTTTCGTGCATTAACTCAAATATCTCTTTCAGATCCCTTTCTCCCATAATTATCATTAAGGCATACTGGATTATCAATCTTACCGAGAACCAACGTATGGCGGAATCTTTACAATTCGCTTATTCTCCGCTCTGCTAACCCCACATACTCCGCATCGATTTCGTAACCAACATAACTACGCTTCGACTTTATAGCTGCGATCGCGGTCTGCCCGCTCCCCATGAACGGGTCGAGAACAACCTCGCCCTCAAACGTATATAACTGGATCGTCCGGTAAGGCAGTTCCACCGGAAACGGTGCCGGATGCCCGATTTTCTTTGCAGATTCCGACGGAAATGTCCAGATGCTCTTCGTAAGCTCGAGGAATTCATCCCGCGAGACCGTGTTCTCCCGTTTCAGAGGGTTCTTCCTCCCGAATGCGTTTTTGGAGAAGATCAGAATGTATTCGTGCACATCCCGGAGCGTCGGGTTGGAAGCGGACTGCCAGCTTCCCCATGCGGTGGAGGAACCTGCGCTGGATGCCTTATCCCAGATGACCTCGCCTCGCATCAGAAACCCAAGTTCGATCATGTCCTCGACGATGAATGCGTGAAGCGGGATATAGGGCTTCCTGCCAAGGTTTGCAACGTTTATACAGGCGCGTCCGCCCGGCACGAGGACTCGATGAACCTCACGCCATACTCGTTTCAGGAATTCGCGGTAGTTTTCGAGAGTCAGGTCTTCGTCGTATTCCTTTCCGACATTGTACGGCGGCGAGGTTACCATCAGGTGAACGCTGCTATCTGGCAGTTCGTCCATCGATTCGGCGGATTTTTGGAGGATTCTGTTTAAGGATTCGGGCGGGATAGGGTTCTCTGTGTATTCGACCTTCTCTTCCTTCGGCAGACTTTCATACAGCTTGCCTGCGTAGAATGCTGCGGAATCATGGCTTATTCTGCCCGATGTCCCAAAAGAACTTGTCTTTGTGCCGCGTCTTTTGTTAGAGGTCTTCAACTTTATCGCCCATACTATTTCAGGCGAGTTTATATTAACATATCCGCCAATATTTATTTTATGCACCCCCTACGTGGAACCGTCAAAGAAGAGGTCGCATTCTATCTCAACGACACCACGACAGTTACAGGTAGGTTTATCGATTTATTCATAATATGCCTCAATCTTTTTACAGTACTCGTCTTTATCACAGAGAGTTATTTCCACGACGCAAATCCCAACCTTTTCTGGACTATCGAGGTAATCACAGTCTCTATATTTATATTGGAGTATGTCTTGCGGTTCTGGGTTGCAGAAAAAAAGATAAAACACGTTCTTGGAGTCTACAGTGTAATAGACCTCGTTGCGATAATACCCACATTTGTGACGTTCCTTGACCTCCGATTTGTGCGCATCTTCAGGGTATTCCGCATCTTCAGGTTTATGAGATTTGTAGATACTGGCGCGTTTCTGTCTGAAGATCTAAAGATGCATGAAATAAGAATTATAAAAATTATATTTACAATTATCTCGATTATCTTTGTATCTTCATCCTTTATCTACGAGGCTGAGAGAGTTGCGAATCCGGACATCAACGATCTGGGTTCTGCGATGTATTTTTCGATAGTAACACTTACTACGGTTGGCTTTGGCGATATCGTTCCTGTAACCCTTCTTGGACGCCTTATAACCGTTCTTATGATACTTGTAAGCATTGCTTTGGTGCCATGGCAGTTGGGTTTATTGATAAAGGAGTTTATGCTTTCGACTTCCAAAAAAAGAAGTATAACGTGCAAGAAATGCGGTCTCAGTCAGCACGATATCGATGCCACACACTGCAAGCATTGCGGCAGCATAATTTATCACGAGACTGAAGGAGATCCGCGGAAAAAATGAACGGCAGGAGCGGGGCTTTCACCCCTCAAACCACCCGCACCTGCGTCATAACATCGCCCTGCTTGATCTTGTTCACCACATCCATGCCCTCTGCCACCTGACCAAAGACCGTGTGCACCCCGTCAAGATGTGGCTGCGGCGAGTGCGTGATAAAGAACTGGCTGCCGCCTGTATTCTTCCCGGCGTGCGCCATCGAGAGCGCGCCTTTCGTGTGCTTTCGCGGGTTTATCTCGCATTTTATGCTGTATCCGGGTCCGCCTGTGCCGTCGCCTTTTGGACATCCGCCCTGTATCATAAAGTTCGGGATGACCCGGTGGAATTTAAGCCCGTTGTAGAACCCCTTGTTGATCAGTTTCACGAAATTCGCTACGGTGTTCGGTGCGTCGCCTTCGAATAGTTCGAGGACGATCTCGCCCTTTTTGGTCTCGATAATTGCTTTCTTCATGGCTGTAACCTCTTGATGTGGTAATGTCATGGGGTTTTAGTTAAGAGTTTCTGTTGGGGCGGTCAGGTCACACGGTGTCCGCGTCACAATACCTCTATTTGGATTTGTGACGGTCCCTTATGTCGGATGCGCCCGGATACAGCATTGAATTTTCTTGGATTCATCCAACTCATCAGCAAAGAATCTCTTTACCTCGTTCTCGTGCATCGATCTTATATATACAACAGTACCCTGCAATACCCTGTATTCGAGGGAATTTTCACGTATTACATCCTTCGATCTCATCAAGACCAGCCAGTTGGTCCTTGAAATAGTTTCCAGCGAATCATAGTACTCTTCTGCATCAAATCCATCTCTGATCAATTCCTCATAGCTGTTTCCGGATGCCCTCAAAAGTTTCAGATAAAATCTCACATTCACACTGACACATTCCGTAGCCACGCCCCCCATCTCTTCGTTATACACCCGATCGAAATCATTCCGGGATAGAAAGAGGAGCATCGCCCTCACAACCTTCTTTGCTGCGTCACTGATATCCTCTACATAATCCGAGATCTCATTTTCCTTGCGTATCACGCTCTCTGCTATATTCAGGATGTCTCTCTCCACTTTCAGGGTCTCTTTTTTCACCCGATCCATATACATCCTCTTGTATCCATCCTTCAACCTTTTTGGAATCAGGAATAATACAAGACCCTCCTCCCCCCTTGTTATATCTCCAACTGCCTTTACTATCTCTTCTGTGGCTTTAATGTTGTATTCATCGATAATCTTCCGTTTATCCTCGATTCCACCATCTGCCATCTCACAACTCGCCTCTCGCCCGGAGATAATACAGCTCGAAACCGGCAATAAACATCACAAGAATGATCAGATAAGTCCACAGCTCCTTCTCGACCTCTGCTTTGACAAGATCAGGCGTCAGTGTGCGCGCCTCCCCTGACATCGGATGGATTGAGAGATCGGATTCCAGAGGATCGTACAGGTTCGCAGCGATATCATCATCCCCGATCCGGTACCCACCCACCTCGTCAAAGAGCAGGTTATCGGTCTCCACGCTACCGGAAGGCGTGGTTACCTTCTGCACCTCGCCAAGCGGTAACATCCTCCCTGTTCTGACATTATATTCCTCGATTCCATGAACCCCGCTCATCCAGTCCACGATTTGCCTCCAGAATATCGGATAATCAACCCTCGTATGGAAATCGTTCCATGTCGAGTCGCCTTCGCCGAATCCTGAATAAACTACAGTGCCGGACCCATGTTTCTGGTATGCAAGCATTGGAGAGTCGTCGTCTGCGACCACGGTCACGATCGATCCATCGGCTGGTTCGGATCTGAGATGCGTGGTGACTGAAACGTCCTCGAATGCGATATCTTTTGTGAATTCGGTAGGCATCCTGGTTTCCAGCGCGGCAGCCCCCGATTTTCCGGATATCTGTACAGGCAGCAGTCCTTCGGTCTCGATATCGTCGAGGTCGCCCGATGCAAGGATCACGAGACTTCCTCCTGACTGCACAAACGACGCGAGATCCTTAAACGTCCCGGGAAGAAGCGAATTTTTTGTAATGTCCCCGATCACTACGAGATCATAATCATCGAAAGACGGGAGAACCGGCGGTTTTACGATTGAACATTCGGTATCGGGAAGCGAATTAAGCGCAATCTTCGCAGGAGGGTTTTTAGTCTCGCTCACAACGAGGATCTTCCGTTTCGCCACCACAGGGATTGTGATGTAGGCACGGTCATCGATCTCCAGCGAGTCCTTTTGCTTCAAGGAGACTACCGTTGCTCCCGGCTCGACATCGGTGAGCGCGAAGAGTTCGCTTGAGTGAGCGGGCACGGTTACGCTATCTGTGAGGGTCTTTTTGCCATTTCGGAATATCTCGATCGATACCGTTTTTTTATCATCCATGTAATTTTTGATATTGCAAATATATTCATACGAATCCCCCTTCCGCGCAAGTTTGCCATACGTGATCCCGATGTTTTCGGCATCGTTTCCGACCTGCTTGTATGTCACATCGATGCCATCCGCATTCGCAAGCATCTTTGAGGCTGCTATCGAGTCGCTATCGGTATTCGAGAAGTCAGAGATCACAACGATTGCGCCCTTCTCGTCTTTGATCATGCTACTTGCGAGGATGATCGCATCTCCTATGCTCGCAGTGGTCGCGCCCGGTGCAAGGCGGTTCAGCGTATCCTTCGCATCCGCCTTGCCACCGCGCTGGAGCACAACGACCGGAATATTCTTTGCCATGATGATGCTCGTCCTTCCGCTGACGAACTTCTCTGCGGCGTCCTTTGCACGATCGAACCTGCTCGGGTTCTCAGCCTGCATCGATGCGGATGCGTCGATGATGATCACAGTATGATCGGCGCGCACGGTCTCGTTTGCGGTGTAGAACGGAGCCGCCATCGCAAGCGTCAGCAGGATCAGGAAGAGCAGTTGCATGAGCATCAATGGATCCCTGATGATCTTCCTGAGCATCGTCTCATATCGATGCTCTTTTCGCTCCGCATCCAGAATGAACATCAGCGACGGGATCTTTATGTCACGGGGCTTTGGTTTGATCAGGTACAGGATCACAATCGGTATAAGACTCAAAAAACCAAGAAGTGCCAGTGGATTTGCAAATGCCATCCTGATTTCCCCTCCCTATCTCTTATGTATCCTATCTCGCCCTCACTGCCTCAAAGAACGCGTCAAATATCGGAACGTTCGTCCCGAACGAGAAGTAATCTGCCCCGATGTGCATGCAAGTCTCTCTCACACCCTCAAAATGATCGTCAAGCAGCTTTCTGTACTCTTCTTTCATCTTCGGACTGATGTATGTCTTTCTGACCGCATTCGTCTCCATATCATGTAATTTCACGTCTCCTGCGATGGTAAGGTCGTGTTCGGCAGGATCGAAGATCGAGATCACGATTAGATCATTCGGTGCAAGCCGGTATAATCCGGCACGTATCGAGTCGAGATCGGTTAAGAAGTCTGATATGACAATGACAAGCGATTTTGACCGGATCATCTTTCCGTACTGCTGGGTGCAGTGGTCGAATTTCGTTTCTCCGGATAGCGGCATCCGGTTCAGTCTGTCGATCGTGTGAAGCAGGTACCCGCGCCCTCGTTTCGGAGGCGTGATATCGATAGTCTCTCCAAACGTCGATATTGCGAACTTTTCGTTCTCTCTCGTCACCAGATAACCGAATCCGCACGCAAGCATCGCTGCATAATCAAACTTCGTCATCCCATTGCTCGAATAATCCATGCTCATGCTCGAATCGAGGAGTATGTGCGTGGTTACGTTCTTCTCTTCCTCGAATTTGCGGATGTAGAGTTTCTCGGTCCGCCCATACACCCGCCAGTCGATAGTCCTGATATCGTCGCCGGGCATATACTCGCGATACCCCACGATCTCGATTCCCTTCCCCTGCAACACAGCCCGCCTGCTGCCCGCGTACACACTCGATACACGCTTGCGCACCATGAGCGAGAATCGATTCAGTTGGTTGAAGAACTCGGTATCGATCATCGTGACTTATTATGTGATCTCGGGTGTATAAATATGATTGTCGATCGACCCGGCAACCGTTGAATCCGAGTAGTTACCATTAAAGAATCATAAACACCAATGAGACCCATAACAACGTACGGGAATGGCGCAAAATCATGCAAAGTGAAATCCGGACAATTCTCACTACAGTCATTGACAGGATCAAACCGACTCCTGTGGAGCGCGATGAACTTGCGAAACTCGCACGCAAGATCGCGGGATATGTCGAGGAAGAGGGAGTGCTTTGCGAATTGGTCGGATCTGCGGCACGAAATACATGGATTTCCGGAGAACACGATCTGGATCTCTTCATAATGTTCCCGACCACGTTAAATAGGGAGGAACTGGAGGACGAGGGTCTACGTATCGCAAAATCGGTCGCAGAGCGTTCAGACAGTTATGAAATACGGTATGCAGAGCATCCTTATGTTCATGGTCGATTTGAGGGGTATCGGGTCGATCTTGTGCCGTGTTATCGGTTATCCAGTGCAAGTGAACTTAAATCTGCGGTGGATCGAACCCCTTTTCACAATAAGTACATCTTGTCTAAGATTGGCGGATTGGAGGACGATGTGCTGCTGCTCAAGCAATTTATGAAGCGTGCTAACGTTTACGGATCCGAACTTCGGGTATGTGGATTCTCAGGATTCCTTTGCGAGTTATTAATCCTCAATTACGGCTCGTTTCAAGGGGTGATCGATGCTGCCTGTGACTGGAGGGATGGTCTGCTGATCGAGCCCGGAGGTGGCACGTCCCAGCGTTCTCAGGATGCCGGGGTCGGTCACGGCGGGGTCTGGGAGCCGCTCTGCATGATCGATCCGACCGACCCACACCGCAACGTCGCAGCCGCGCTCTCGCTCGACCAGTTCTATGTCTTTGTGGATGCGGCACGCGGGTTTCTGGCAGAGCCGTCGATCGAGTGCTTCTTTGCAGAACCTGCCCCCCGCATCGATAAACCGGAGATGGTGGCAGCAATGGCGGCGAGGGGGACTGATCTGCTCGCAATCGTCTTTGAGATCCCTGATATGGTCGAGGACATCGCATACCCGCAGTTGTATAAGATGCGAGAGTCGGTGCTCGCCTTACTATCAGAACACGAATTCACGGTGCTTGGGAGTGCCGCAGGTGTTCTGCCTGCGAGCGAGACCACGGATACCGTGGTGCTGTTGATCGAACTTATTTCCGGAAAGCTCCCGCCGCTCCGGAAACATGAAGGTCCGCCCGCATATATGCGGAAACACGCGGAACGGTTCAAGATGAAGCTTGCGGGCGAAGATACGCTTTCTAATGTGTATATCGAGGACGGGCGGTATGTTGTCGATCTCTGCCGGACGTACCAATCAGCAAAAGACCTGCTCGAGTCTGAACTTCATTCCCGCGCGCTTGGAAAACAGTTGCGCAAGGAAGCCCGCGAGGGGTATGCTGTGCTTGAGGGGAGCGAGATCGTTGACGCGGTCGATCTTGCGTTTTTAAGCAGGTATTTCAAGAAATGAAATGGGGTGAACCTGCACCCCCTACATTCCTCATCGCTTCAGCGCCCGTCATCCCCCGAATGATAGGAACGCTGTTGTGCGCCCGTAGATATGCCGGCATCTCATGCTCTCGGGAATCGTTTGTGAAATAGCGTCCACCTGCGCCGCACCCTCCGGAAGCACCCCATGATTCGCTGCCTTTCTCGGACCCGCTATGCTTTCTCCACTGGAAATATAGGGGCGTAGTTCAACCTCGTGTGCTGCGAACCGATCCATCCACCCGATCACCGCAGGATCGGTCACGTCGTCTGCCTTCAGAATCACGTTTAACTGGTCAGTGCCGCCAAGCACACTGACCATGTGGTGCATATCAACGAGCGAAGGCATGTCAGATGGCACGAACTTCTTTACATCGGTCTGGATGCCAACACAGGTGTCAGCGTACAGTCCTCCGAGACAGAGCAATCCAGCGACACCGAGAACCAGCAGGGGATTCTTTGCAGCCCAGACCGCAAGACTGCCGAAAAATCGTTCGGCGGAACTGTCTACCCTATTATTCGTGTTAACCGTCCGATTATTCCTTTGCTTGCGATTCTTCTCGCCGTTTCTGCGATGTAGCGCGTAGATCACTGTAATTTCGATGAATAGAGCAGAAAAGAAGCAGCAGATGATGCCGACCAGGCACAGAAGTCCGAAATCCCGAATCATCGGCACCGTCGATGTGAACAAACTCACGAAACCAAGCCCTGTGATGATCAGCGCGATCACAACAGCAGGTGCGGTATGCCGCACCGTCTCTCTGACTGCCCTCTTTGCATCCTCGCTTCTTGCAAATTCCTCCTCGATGCGGTTGTGGAACTGAATCGCATAGTCGATTCCAAGTCCTATCAGGATCGGAAAAGCAGACATCGAGACCATCGAGAGCGGTATTCCGAGAAATCCCATCGCACCGAACGTCCAGATGACCCCGATAAGGACGATTGGAAGCGGGAGGAGTTGCCACCGCGCATGTCTGAACGCGATGAAGAGCACAACCACCATGAGAAGCGATGCGATCAGGAGGAGCGGTCCCATGCTCGAGTTCATCTCACGCTGAATGGCAATATAGAACGCTGGTTCGCCAGTGACAATGACCTCATATCCTGCTGGAAACTCTGCCAGTTCCACTATCTCTTCGACATCGGCGAGCACGTCGAACATCTCCGGATCGGTTGCGCGTGCCGGCATGGTGACATACACAGCAGTATGTCGCGCATCAGGCAGTATGATCTCACGCTGCTGTTCGGGCAGTGTGGCGATAAGCGATGCGATCGTGCCCGGATCATCAGGGATACGGTCGCGTCCTGATACCCGGAGATTTGCCTGCCGCACCATGGTTGCGAGATTAACAACCTCCACAACATTTTTTGTTCCGGAAAGACCCGTGTTCAAACGATCGATGGCGTGTAAGACCTCAGGCGCAGTCACATCTCCGCTTTCAACCATGACCGCGATCGCTAACGTTCCGAAGTGCTGCCGGTACAGTAGGTCAAAATCCTGATAAATGCGGGATTCCTTTTCTACATAAGTTTCGATGTCGGATGCCATCTCAATCTTCTGTGCACCGACAAATGAGAGAAGACTGAGTAAAACCACAACTACGAGTATCGGAATCGTGTTCTTCTCGATAAATACTCCGATTTGCTCAAATACATCTTTGATCGAGATGTCGGCTACCCCCTATTTTTCAGCCACCTTCATACAGACACTGATGCATCCCACTCAGTCTCAACAAAGTGTTTGAATATCGACACAGCCCCATCTCCGCTCGTATAGATTGCCATAAGATCGCATATACTGGTATTCACGTTCTTGCTCACGATCGTGATCAGTGCCTCGTTTCCATCAGTGATCAGTAAGCCGCCACTTGCCATCGATTTATCGGAAGGAAATGCTCTGATTTGTGCCCCCGGAATATTCTTTGTAATCTCTTCGAGTCCTTCACTGCGCGACCCAGTCACCCTCACAGTAACGCCCTCTTCGATTTTATTGATTATTTCACCTTTTATATTCTCAAAAATCGGGTATGTCTTTGCAATCTCGTGAAATGATGGATAAGACGCAGCAAAGATGATATCAGTCTGTGCACCCCTTATCATCTCGATAATTCTGTCGCTTACGTTTTTTACCCCACTTATTGTCCATACCGCCTCTTCCCGCGCCCCTATCTTCTGTGTTTGATAAATTTCCTTGAGCAAGGCAAGCGCATCTTCGCTTTCAGATATAAAATTATCTTTCAGTTTTTCAAGGGCAGTCCCCGGAGGAAGCGCCCTGTATCTCATCGGTTTGGAGGACTGGACCTCGACGATTCCCCGCTCTTCAAGCCTATTTAGCGCACCGTACACCGCAGAACGCGGGATCCCGAGACCAGATGGATGTCCGATGCAGTCCCGCTCCTGATCTTCACAAGTGCGGTGTACACCTTTGCCTCATACTCGGTGAGTCCGAGATCACGCAGGGATTCGACAGCGGTCTTCATAATACCTTATCTGCCGCACTGCTTTAAATATGTTTCGATCTGGCTGACTATAATGTTGTTTTCATAATACTGACAAAGACAGTAAGCCAACTCAAGATATCATTTGCGTAAAATTAGCAAATCACTGATCAGCATGTGACCCCCCCCACTCCTCAAGCGGAACCGAGAACTTGCGCTCAACTTCTCCCCGGTGCAGCGAGTTGTAACTGCAGAACGGAATCACACGTCCGTCCGGAGTTGCATAATGGACACCACAACGCTCCACGCGGTTCAGATCGATGTTGTAGAGATCCTGAAAGTGCATGATGCCCAGAAAGAGGGTTTTGCGGTGGAACTGCTTTATGACATCTTCCGTACCTTTGGTGAGTGCATTGATGAGTAGTTTTTTCACATCCACGCTCCTCGGTGCTTTTTTTGCATCGATAAACTGCGTGAGATGCGATACAATGCTCGCAGTGACGTGCAGTTTGTTGATCGTCGTATGATCGTACTTCTCGGCAACCTCGCTCAGATATTCGAACAAGCCCTCGACATCGATGAAGCGCGTGATCGGAATGTATCTGCCATTCTCTACGTAGACATAAGTTCCAGCACCGCAGTGCGGATGCATCGTGAACTTCACCTGTGGCATCCCTTTCTTAACCTCTGCAAAGTTCGATATCGGAACCACGCACGGAACCGGATAGAAATCATCGCTTGTGATCTCACCATCGGTCTGCTCTTCGATACATCTGAATGCATCCGGAATCGTGAATCTCCACTTTTCGCGATCCTCCTGATTGATTCTTCCTGCAAAAGAGACTGGCTGCATGTTAACACCCTTGACCACATCGAGGTTATGTGATGCGAACCGTATAATATCGCCGATCTGATCGTCGTTTACGCCTCTGATCAATGTCGGCACAAGGGTTATGCTCTTGAGCCCCCCTCTCCGGCAGTTCTCGATCGCACGCAGTTTTGTGGGAAGCGCGTTGAATCCACGGATATGGTGGTATGGCTCCGGAGTCATGCCATCGAACTGGAGATACACGGTGTGCAGCCCAGCCTCCCGGAGCTCCTTGCAGTACTCCACACTGTTTGCGAGACGAATGCCGTTTGTCGCGATCTGAATCTGTATAAAGCCGAGATCACGCGCCATCCTGATGATAGCCGGCAGATCGTCCCGGACTGTGGGCTCGCCGCCCGAAAACTGTATCGCCCAGTTGCGTACCGGTTTCTCCCTGGTCAAGAGCTGCATCATCTCCCGGATCTGCTCTATGGATGGCTCATACACGTAACCGGCAGCAGCAGCATTCGCAAAACATACCGGGCACTTCTGGTTGCACCGGTTCGTGACATCGATGAGCGATAAAACCGTTGTGGTCTTATGTTCAGGGCAGAGTCCACAATCGTAAGGGCAGCCCTTATCCCTCCCGGTCATGGGATTATCGACCCCGGTTCCATCATGCTGGAATTGTGCAAATTTCTTGTAGAGCGCGGCATCAGACCAGTATACATCACTGAATGTGCCGTATTCCGGGCAGGTCTTTTTCAGACGCATCTGCCCGTTCTCTTCGTACACGGTTGCATCGATCACTTTTTTTGCAGTCAGGACAGAGTGATTTTGTTTGCATGACATCACCTCATCGACTTCAATCGGTTCTATCACCGATCACAATCATTAAATAAGTTTCTATTGGTCAGACTCTTGTGTTGTTTTGATGAGAGCAACAGTTTTACCAAACGGATTTACATTCATGGGTGGCGTCCTAAATTTCATAACTTCCGAATAGCCGCGGATGCCTGATCAACGCTCATGTTCATTAGCTTTCGTAAACTTTTTAAATTTTTAAGATTCATAACGGATTAAACAACAAGTGGTAGTACCATGACCGAGATTAAAAAACAAGGCTGTCAAACACGATGGACTTATGTAGCTCATGTTCTTAGAGCTGGAATGGTGTTATTGTTACTCGTAGCAATGTCGAAAGACGATTTACGATGGATGCTCGAATGCATCGCGGGCATTCTAATAAGCACGGCACCAATTTTACTCAAACGCTCTTTCAAGATTGAATTGCCCGGGATTATTGACTTCATGATCGCCTTTGCATTGTTTTTGCATGTCGGCATGGGCGGTCTATTTGCCATGTATTACCCCATTCCCGATTTTGACATAGTCACTCATTTTGTGTCTTCGGTTCTTATCGCCTTTTTGGCATTAATCTCCATTTATCTATTGGATAAACACTGGGATGGACTGTCCATAGATGTATATGCAATGGCGTTTGTTGTTGTGGCTATTACGATGGCTTCAGGTGTTGTATGGGAATTTGCGGAATGGGCGGCAGGCACGCTCTTGGGTATGAATTTTCAGTTGGGCCTGGAAGATACCATGATGGATTTACTTGTTGATACTATAGGAGGAACGGCTATGGCGACGGTTGGTATAAATCTGGTAAAAGAAGGTAAACTACATGAGATGACAGATGACATGGGAAGACTGGCTGTTTCATATATAACTCATAAGAAGAAACGGTAATTTATACAGTAACAATAAATATCAAATCTTCTATGAAATAGAGCAACAAAATAATTGGAAGGAAGGTGATTTAACACTATCAGAACTGCTCATACTTCTTTTGATAGGAGCAACAGTTTTACCAAACATATTTACATTAATGGATCAACCAGATAAGAATGAAAATACAGATACCGCTTGTCGCATCATACCTGATGAAATGCGCCATGATTGTTATGGGGATCTACAGCATCCGGATTCATGACTGGCTCTGGATGTTCGCATCGTTTTCAGGATTTATTCTTTCGATGGCACCGAATATCATAGAAAGAAGATTTGATATCAGAATCCCCCTGTTACTTGATCTGGCGATCACGCTTGCAATATTCCTTCATATTGGCGGAGGGGTTCTGAAGATGTATGGGATGATTCCTTTTTATGATAAGCTTGGTCATTTCTTCGCATCTGCGTTGATCGCTTTTATCGCGCTTACAGCGGTCTATCTGCTGGACGAATACTGGTCCGGGCTTCACATGGATCTTCGCGGGATGATCTTTGTCACGATTGTATTCACAATGGCGGTCGGTGTCGCATGGGAGATCGGAGAGTTCGGGATCGATCAGTTCTTTGGCACGCATGAACAGCGGGATCTGTATGATACGATGACCGATCTGATAGTGGACACCATAGCGGGTGTTGTCGTTGCGGTCTCAGGCGGATATTCGATAAAGAGCGGGAGATTTCAGAAGAGAATCGAGCCAATCGATGAAAGTGCCGGTGAGGTGGCCGGCAGGGGATAAAACCATCAATCCATTACCCCCTTTAGTATTACCTTTTCTAAATCGCTGTAAAGACCTGAGGAGATCGGGATCAAACGGATGGGTTGTTCATACGACCAGATCATCAACCCACTGCGACCAGAACTGGACAGGGTTCTTGACAGGCACGATACCGTTGTCCTGGCTGAATAACTCGCTATTGTAGAATAAGAAACCCTCTTTCATCTGGTGATTAAGATTACTCCTGATAATCTCCCTCACAAGCCTCTCCTCACGATTCCTGCGCAACAGACGTATCAGATACGGCGTGTCCCTTGGCCACACCACGCATTCATGATACTCGGAATCGCCATAATATATCTTCTTCGCAGATTCCCGCACAGCAACCCCGAACGCCATTCCCGCTCTTCTGACCAGCAGATGTTCTTTGATGGTGTTTATGAATACGCGGATATCCGCGTCCGTAAAGAGAAAATCAGCAATCGAGATCGCAACCACCGCAGGCGATCCGATGGTTGCATCAACACGCCCGTCGGTTGTGACGAGGTTGTTTAAGAAGTGTTCATTCACAAACATACTCCTGAAACTGGATGACGCCAGATCTAAAAGATCAGAGTATCTTTGGTCCCCAGATAATTCTGAGATGAGTTTAATCGCCAGAATCCATTGGGAATTGACCTCCGGGAGGAAATATTTCGGTTTAGCCATTTCAGAAACCGCCTTCGCCCCAAATCTCTCAACCATCTCACACTCCCAGTCATCGGGAACCCTGATCGGCAGAGACAGCGTTATCCCAACTGCTGTGATGCTCCGCATGCTGTCAGTCCATGAGTGGTGGGGTGCTGACGATACGAGCCCATTCGGATGCAGCACAGGTGGACCATTCGGCAAGCTCAGATCTCCGCTTTCGAGTGAGGTTAAGAGATCGTCTGCGCACCCGACAACCATCCTTTCCAGATCCTCGTCCCTCTTTCGTCTGATGTACTCCGCACCAACGATTAATGCGAGCAGCGTTGCATCGATGCTGTCATAGTTGTCCCCGAAGTTCGGTATCCTCCCGTGCATGTCCCTGTGATCGAATGCATAAACAAGAGTATGTCTGATCCGGTTCTCCATTCCGAGTTTGAAGAGCGTGTTCATGTTCCGGAGAATTCCCTCAAATGCGTCCCTGAACCACACCGTCCTGAACCAGAAGTCACCAGCTTCAAAAGAGAGTGTATCCCCCATACTCATGCCAAACTTCGCCATCCCAAGCGCCCGAAACGCAGCAGCACCGCGGAGATCAAGCGATTTTACGATTCTCTTCGCATTCGCAGCCTCACTCCGTTCGTCCGCTGCACATTCCCCCAGTGCTCGCGTGCACATCCGCATCACATCATCCTCTGATCTGCCGCATCCGACAGCAATGACTGATGTCTTCTGCTCGGCGATCCGGATCGTCCCGAGCGATACGGGTTCTCTCTGTTCGCCCCTGAATACTATCTTCCCATCCACCTCTTCACGGTATCCGGATCCCATCTTGTAGAACCAGTCGACGGGATGATGCCATCTCTGGCATTCGCATGGCGAAGATGTTACAATCGCCGCCCGTATCTCGTCTCTCCCAAACAAGAGCCCGTTATCGCGTTCCTCCACCCTGTGAGCCGATGGGTCAGAATGGTCATACATCCACCTGATATCAACGAGCGGCTCGATCTCAAGCGTACACGGCTCACTCGCCCTGATTATGATCCTGCCCGGGTTTCCGTCGATTCCCAGCAGATAGTAGTCCACATCCAGCTTTACATCACCACTGTATGAATAAATCACCTTCCACGGGTATGCAAGCACTCTCGATGGCTTCAATTCATGCCCAACGATACCGATTGCAATCCCATCAAGGATATGATGGTTCTTTCCGTCCAGCACATAACTCAACCCCTCGTAGGGATAATCCCGGTTCGGAACGATCTTACCTGCGAACGGGACAGAATAGACCGAATGGGACCACGATGCTGATGGTCGTTTCAGTATGGTGTGCATGGTCTTCGCGGGATTGGGGTCTTCGACTGGCTCCAGACCAACCCCGAACTTCCTCATAGTCATCTTTATGTCACCCTGACACGACTATGTAATGATGACCTATATATCCCTTTCGTTTGAAGTCCACCAGCCTTACCGGTTGAATCGGGAATTCCCATATCAGGGAGGGGGATATTTTGATGAAAAGCTGAATCGCAGCACCTTTAATAAAATTTCAGAGAAATGTTACTACCCGGCAACCGAAACCATCCTAAATAGACTGGATGAACACAAAAACGAATTTAAGGTCGCATTCAGCATATCGGGGGTATTTCTTGAGCAGTGCGAGATGTATGATCCCGACCTCCTGGAACTCTTCAAGAACCTCGCAGAGACGAAGAACGTTGAATTCCTGTGCCAGACATACTATCACTCCCTGTCATCACTTTACGAAGATAAGGATGAGTTTATGGCACAGGTGGGGATGCATTTCAGGACGATCCAGGATCTGCTCGGCTATAAGCCAACGTTCTTCGAGAACAGTGAATTCCTGTACAACAATGAGATCGCAGAACTCGCGGGGTCGCTTGGATTCAAAGGGATATTTACCGAGGGCATCTCAAGGATACTCGGCTGGAGATCGCCGAACTACGTGTACAGACATGAGGACATGCCGGTTCTCCTCAGGAATTACCAGTTGACCGACGACATCGGTTTCCGCTTCTCATCGAGGGAATGGGAGGAGTACCCGCTCACCGCTGATAAGTATGCTGCATGGGTTGCCGCAGCCAGAGGCGACTGCATCAATATCTTCATGGATTATGAGACGCTCGGCGAGCACCACTGGACAGATACAGGGATATTTGAGTTTCTGAGATACCTTCCGGAAGAGATTCTCAAATATGACCACCTCTCGTTTCTGACGCCATCTGAGGTCGTGGATGTGTGCGACCCCGTTGGCGAGATCAACGTCGGGGTCTTTGACACGATCTCGTGGGCGGACCTTGAACGCGACACCAGTTGCTGGCTTGGAAACGAGATGCAGATCGCATGTTATGAGAAGCTGAAGCGCATGGAAAAGAAGGTTAAGGAGACCGGTGACCTGGAGTTACTCGAGACCTGGCGGCGTCTCGGGATCAGCGATCACCTGTACTACCTCTTCACAGCAGGAGGAGGTCCGGGAGAGGTCCACAGTTACTTCAGCCCGTACAACAGCCCAATCGATGCTTTTGTGATATTCTACTCTGTTCTTTCAGATTTTGAGCGGCGCATCGATCTCTCTCAGTGATCTTGCCGCATCCTCTGGCGGCATGGTGTTTATGAAGACATCAGTATTCTTCTCAAAACCTGCCGCGATCGAGAGCTTCGGCTCAATCCTAATGTTCAGGTGATAGCTGCTGTTGTCCATCTGGAAGAACATGTAATTATACGTTGGATTGTTAAGAAAGGTCTTCAGTTTCAAGAGCGTATCCCGGAGCGTCGTACCGAGTGATGTTGGGTCATCGAGCGCTGTTATACTGCTTGCGTGCTTCTTCGGAAGCACCCACATCTCAAACGGCAACCGTGAACAGTACGGCGCAAACACGACCCACCCATCGTTCTCGATTATCACCCGCTCTCTGCCTGATTCTCGCTCCACAATATCGCAGTACGGGCACCGGTCTGCCTCTTCGATCGCAGTTAGTTCCTGCATGATCCGGGGCGGGACAAACGGCATCGGAATCAACTGGGTGTGCGGATGCGAAAGAGATGCACCAGCATCCCTGCCGTGGTTCCTGAAGAGGGAGACATATTGTGTGTCGTTATTTTTCAGATGATGCGTCGTTCGGTCCGAATAGACCTGCATGAGAAGCGTGATCTCATCATCTGTGAAGTCTGATGGGTGCTTTTCATGATCAGGTGTTTCTACGATGATCTCGTGCCCGGGAAGTGCCGGATACAGGTTTGGGAAGCATCTGACTTCCCAGTCCTTCACCCGATTGTTCTCTTCATCTTTCCGGATGACCAGTTTTTTACCCTCGTACCTGTACACAGCAGTTGCGGCGGGCGTCAGATCCTCATTACCCGGACAGAACGAGCATGTTTCTGGCACTGGTTCCGGTTCCCTCTCTTTGACGAAATCGGTCGGTCTCTTTGCCCGATCTCC
>DAOURL010000056.1 GCA_030625165.1 Methanosarcinales archaeon
TAAACCTCCAGTCGGTCTTCAATCTCGGAGATGATGATGCGGGATCCGTGGAGGTGCTGAAAAGACTCGATGTGCCGGTCTTCCATCCGTTGATGTCGTACCATGCGACCGAAGAAGAGTGGAGGGCAGATGTCCTTGGGCTGAGCAGTACCGAGATCGGCTGGAGTGTTGCGATGCCCGAGTTCGAGGGCGTGATCGAACCGATAATAATCGGCGTTGCAACATCCGGGGAAGAGCACGGGACCGAGTTTGAGCGGCACACCATAATCGAGGATCGGGTGAAAAAGGTCGTGAACCGGATCAGGAAATGGATCGCACTAAAGGACAAACCACAACAGAAACGGAAAGTTGCATTCATTCTGCACAACAACCCGTGCGCAAGCTTGGAAGCGACTATCGGGGCAGGTGCCCATCTCGATACGCTTGAGAGCGTCTCAAGGATACTTAATTGCATGAAAGCCAGTGGGTATTCGGTGGATCCGCCTGAAAGTGGAAAAGAGCTCATTGACACCATTATGGACAGGAAGGCAATCGCAGAGTTTCGGTGGACCACCATCGAGGAGATCGTGGAGAGGGGCGGAGTTCTTGCGATGGTTACGAAGGCGGAGTACGAGGAATGGTTTGGCACACTTGCTCCGGATGTCAGGGCACGGATGTGTGAGGTGTGGGGCAACCCCCCAGGGGAGGCAAAGGACGGCGTTCCCGCTGCGATGGTCTACGACGGTAAGATCGTTGTGACCGGCGTAACGTACGGGAACGCGGTGGTCTGCATCCAGCCAAAGCGGGGATGTGCCGGATCGCGGTGCGATGGGACTGTCTGCAAGATTCTGCACGACCCTGAGATCCCGCCACCGCACCAGTACATGGCTACCTACCGGTATCTCGAAAACGGATTTGGTGCTGATGTGATCGTGCATGTCGGAACGCACGGAAACCTTGAGTTCCTGCCAGGAAAGTCGGTTGCACTCTCGGGAAGCTGCTATCCCGATATTGCGATCGGAAATATCCCGCACCTGTACATCTACAACTCTGACAACCCTCCTGAAGGCACGATCGCAAAGAGGCGGAGTTATGCAACACTGATCGATCATGCGCAGACCGTTATGACCGAAAGCGGTCTTTATGGCGAGTTAAAGGAGCTGGAAGACCAGATCGCAGAGTATAACAAGACGAAAGAGACCGACAAAGGGAGAGCTCATGCCGCACAGCATGTCATCAAGGACCTCCTGATCAGCACAAAACTCTCCGAAGAGCTGCAACTTGAAAAACTGGTGGAAGAGGGAGTAGCGTTTGAACGGATCGTTGATCTCGCACACGAGGCGATAACCCGCATCTACAATAGCCAGATCCCTGATGGGATGCATATATTCGGCGAGACCCCGAAGGGCGACAGGAAGATCGAACTGATTAACTCGATACTCCGGTACGATTCGGAACTCCGGAAAGCGGTATTTGATCTGATGGGTATGGATATCGAGATATCCGAAGCTCCGGTTGAGATCCTGTCAGAGGCTGATGCGCTTGGAAAGGAACTGATACGCGAATTTTTAGAAGATGCGAAGTCTGGAGAGTCGTCCGGTCTTGAGATTCTTGAGAAGGTGTTTGGAGATCGATTGAAGAATACAAACGAATCTGCAATCTCGAAGGTAAGGGACAAGATTTTTGACATCTCTTCAGCGATCGATGCATCCGACGAGCTCGGGGCACTGCTCCATGGATTTGATGCCGGATACATCGAGCCGGGACCATCAGGGCTCATAACAAGGGGGAAACCTGAGATTCTCCCGACAGGAAGGAACTTCTACTCGCTCGACCCGTTCAAGATACCAACAAAGGCAGCGTGGAGGATCGGGGAGCGGCTTTCCGATGGCGTGATCAGGAAGTACGAGGAAGAGCAGGGCAAGATTCCAGAGAACATTGCGATGTACTGGATGGCATCTGACATCATGTGGGCGGACGGGGAGCAGATGTCGCAGATCATGCATCTTATAGGCGCAGAGCCGATCTGGGACGGCAGTCAGGTGAAAGGGTACCGGATCATCCCGCTTGAGGAACTCGGTCGCCCGAGAATCGATGTCACGATCAGGGTGAGCGGGATCACGCGGGACTGCTTCTATAACTGCATAGAATTCCTCGATGAGGCGATACGGGAGATCTCGGCCCTTGATGAGCCAGATGACATGAATTACATCAAGAAACATGCATCAGACGGGGTAGAGGCAGAGGATGGAGATGCAGCTGAGGCGGGGGCAGGGGCTGGAACTGAAACCGGAACTACCGGTAGCGGTGGAGCCCGGATATTCTCAAGTAAGCCCGGAACGTACGGAAACGGCGTAAATCTCGCTGTTTATGCCTCGGCATGGAAGGAGGACAAAGACCTCTCTGACGTATACCTGTACTGGAACGGGTACGAGTATGGAAAAGGGGTGTTCGGGGCAGAATCTCATGATAAGTTCGCATCCCAGCTCAAAACCGTTGATCTCACGTTTAACAAGACTGTTACGGACGAATATGACCTCTGCGGATGCTGCTGCTACTTTGGAACGCACGGCGGGCTTACCACTGCTGCAAGGGAGGTTTCGGGTCACGAGGTCTCCGCGTACTACGGAGATACCCGCGATGTGAACCGGGTCGAGGTGAGAACGCTTGCAGATGAGATGCGGCGGGTCGTGCGGACAAAGCTCCTGAACCCAAAGTGGATCGAGGGGATGAAGAATCACGGCTACAAGGGCGCAGGCGACATGTCAAAGCGGATCGGGCGCGTCTATGGCTGGGAAGCGACCACGCAGGAGGTCGATGACTGGATCTTCGATGACATCACACGGACGTTCGTGCTCGACGATGAGATGCGCCAGTTCTTTGAGGAGAATAACCCTTATGCGCTCGAGGAGATCGGAAGACGGCTTCTTGAGGCGGCAGAGAGGGGACTCTGGGATGCTGACCCTGAGGTGCTCGATGGGCTCAAGAACGCATATCTCGAGATGGAGGGCTGGATCGAGGAGCGGATGGGCGATGTGAAAGGCGATTTCCAGGGCGGGTCGATCGATGTGGTGACCGCGGAGGAGGTAGATGGCTGGAAGGCGAAGATGGAGGAGGTTCTGGGGTGAGATGTGGTGTGGAGTGAGAGTTTGGTCAAGACTTCCGGATGGGTGTAAGCTGAACGTCTTCCTCAAGCGGATGGGGGCAGGATTGTAAGAAAATTTAGAAAGTGGAGGGGAGTATATAAAGTCAAAACATTTGGGACTATACACGAATTCTTACTGGACAAAAAGTTTATGATACATAAGAAGTTCGTTAATAAAAGAGGTATGATATGAATACACTATACAACAAAAACATATCATTATCCATAACAATCGTGACAAAAAGTTATGATCTATCTATATAATGGAGGCAGATATAAATGAAACACATAATACTATACTGTACGCTAATTGCGCTTATGGCATCCATCGTGCCAGCGCAAGCGTACTGGAATGAAACTGGTTTTCCACTGGAGGACCATCTTGTAGCACAAGGAACCGTGAACGGCAGCGTCTATGTTGGCGGCGGGCACGGCAAGGCAGACGCAACCGACTACACCACACCATACACCGAACTATTCGAGGTGCCGCTAGGAGACGTGAAGTTCGCGCGTCTCTACACTGGCGGAATGCTCTGCTCCAAGACCGGCGCGACATGGCTAAATATGACGCTCAATGGAGAGAGCCTCGGCAACCTTACCATCGAAGGTATGGAGGACGAAAATCCGAATGTCTATATGTACGATACAGGTAGTGGCGCCTGGATATACTACGACATAACCAACGAGGTTATTTCCGGTGCCGTCAACAATGCGACCCTGTACGGGGATGCTTTCTATGATGCCGATGGCAAGTACCTCGGTTACGGCACCAAGTACATCTACGGCATCGTTATGGTTGTGGTCTACGAAGACCCTGACAAACCAGTGACCCAGTACTGGATCCGGGAGGGTGCAGACTATTTACACAAGGAGTACTCGTATGCTGCAGAGAGGAAGAACGCCACCGTAACGTTTCCTGGAGCAAACAGCAGCACCTGCGAGAATGCAACACTCTACACCGTAAACTTCTTTAGCAAGGAAGAGCTCAATGAGACCCTGTGGGTGAACGGACAACTTGCTGCATACAACATCGCAGGAGAGCGAAACGGTTACGGTTTTGATATCAATAGAACCGAGATCACTGAGCACCTGGAGAGTTCGGGTAACTATGCCACTTATGATCGAGGTGATGGTTCTATGATGATTGGTTGTTCGGTGCTGACTCTTGGACAGATAGAGATCATTCCGGACTTGGTGGTTCAGGAAGGTCCTGATGTGTGCCTCAAGACCGGCGAGGAGACCATCGGCGTGGTTGCGAACCATGATTATGTGGTTGAGGTGGAGATCAAGAACAAGGGAACCGGCATATCCAATGAGACGACTGCAACACTACACGTTAATGGAATTCTCATAGAAACAGCGAATATTCCATCTATCAACCCTATAGATGCAGCAACGGTTGCATTCAACTGGAGACCAGCATCCGAGGGTGTTCATACCCTGAATGTTACCATCGATCCGGTAAATACCGTTAATGAGTCTATCGAATTCAACAATCTCCTGTCGCAGGACGTGCATGTCCATCCGGAGGACTTGCCAGATGTGCTGCCAGAGATTGCATTCCTGCCTACACGAGATTCGAATGCCACTACCATCCGTGTGACCGTTTCCAACAACGGAACTGCTGACGTATCCGATCTAAGAGTCTCACTTATCATCAATGGCGTAACCGAGACGAATAACACACTGTCACTCTCTGCAAAGAGCGTCAACACCACGGAGTTCGTATACGACGCAGAATACGGTCGGTCGTACGCTATCGAGATCGAACTCGATCCGGATGGTGCAATCACAGAGAGTGATGAGGACAACAACAATGTATCAGATACTCTCACCGTCATCTCCACACGCGTGATTGCTACAATCTCGTTTGTAGACCCCAGTCTCATGTTCGATATTACAAAGTTGGTGCCAGAGGGTACTGCTGTCATTGATGTGCTGGGAAGCGTTGCAAATCTGACATACTCCACTCCTGGATCACAGACCCCGAATATCGACGGCGTGAACACGTCCACGCCACATAATGAGTGGTTCAGGCTTTTCATCAATGGTCTCCCCTACTTCTATTCGGAACCAACGTATCATATCCATGATGGCGAGGTCACGGTGCATACCTACGAAAGCATCCCGGGAGTGGTCGAACTGAAAGCGCATTTCATGCCGCGTCCTGTATTCATGTACCCAGAACCGTTTTTGCATGGATTCAAAGAGGAAGTGAAGAATACCACGATCGTGTACCCGGCTGAATTTGGTGATGATGCAGATGCAATCAAGAATCGACTGACTGGCTACGGTGTAGCAAATGTCACAACCACACTGGTTGGAGATCTGACAGGCAATCAGACCGAAAACGACAACCTGATTCTTATCGGGACGCCAGATGTCAACAATCTTATCTATGAGATCTCTAACTCATACTATCTGGTAGGGATGCCCGTCTATTTCAAGGACGGTCTGATGTACGACTCCACGACTGGTGATGTGTACAGCGCAGGCGGGCTGCTCATCGCATGTGACAATCCATTCGACAATTCACTAGGCGCAATGTCGTACCGTGACGCCGGTCCCTCGATCTTCGTAGCAGCAGGTCTTGACAACGACAGCGCGCACGCAGCCGCTGCCCTGCTCTCGACACCGGGAGCTCTCGACGGGTACTACGAGTTCTGGAAGTTTGTTTCCCCAGTTGAGGTGATGAAAGGTGATCTGAACAGCGACGACTACATAACCACAGCAGATGCGATGATCGCACTTCAGATGGCGACAGGAAGCAGAACCCCTGACATAGCGAGGGGAGATGTCAACGATGACAGCAGGGTTACATCGCTCGATGCCCTGATGATCATGCAGGTAGCAGCAGGAAATATAGGTCTATGAAATGAGGCATATATAAATGAAATACGTAATAATGTGTTGTACGCTGATCGCACTTATGGCATCCATCATGCCAGCATCAGCAAACTGGAATGAAACTGGTTTTCCACTGGAGGACCATCTTGTAGCACAAGGAACCGTGAACGGCAGCGTCTATGTTGGCGGCGGGCACGGCAAGTCCGGTGTGAGCGCATTCAATGTGCCATACACCGAACTCCTTGAGGTGCCGCCAGGAAACGTTACGTTCGCGCGTCTCTACACTGGCGCGGGGCTGCTCGCCAAACCTGACGGCGGCGCGATATGGCTTAATATGACGCTCAATGGTGAGAGTCTTGGCAATCTCACGATCAGAGGCAAAGATGATGATAACGAGAATGTCTACATCTTTGACTCTGCTTACGGTGGATGGATCTGGTACAATGTAACAGACAGGATCGTATCAGGTGCCGTTAACAATGCAACCCTGTACGGGGATGCCATATATGATGCCGATGGCAAGAATCTTGGCTGGGGCACAAAGTATATCGCCGGCATCATTCTGGTCGTGGTGTATGAAGACCCGGACAAGCCAGAGACCCAGTACTGGATTAGAGAGGGCGCAGACTATCTGCACAAGGAATCATCATATATTGCAGAGAAGAAGAACACCACCGCAACGTTTCCAGGAGCAGGTAACCAAACCTGCGAGAATGCAACACTCTACACTGTTGCACGTGGCAGCACAAATGCAATATCCTACAACGAGACCCTGTGGGTGAACGGAGAACTTGCTGCATGTAATCTTGCAGGGGATCGGAACGGCAAGGGTCTTGATATCAACCGAACCGAGATCACCGAGTATCTCAGAGAATCGGGCAACTATGTTACATACGAGCGGGGCGACGGCTCGCTCAATATCGGTTGTGCGGCACTGGTTCTCGGCAAGATCGAGATCATCCCGGATTTGACGATTCAGGGAGGTCTGGATGTGAGCCTCAAGACCGGCGAGACGACCATCGGCGTTGTCGCGAACCATAGTTATGTGGTCGAGACAGAGATCAGGAACAAGGGAACAGGCGCATCCAATGGAACAACCGCAACACTATTTGACAATGGAACGCCTGTAGAGTCCATAGATGTTCCGTCCATCGATTCCCTGAACATCACAACGGTTGCGTTCAACTGGGCTCCGATCTCAGGCGGTATGCACATCCTGAATGTCACCATCGATCCGAACAACACCGTGAACGAATCGATCGAGTTCAATAACAATCTATCACAGGACGTGTACGTCTATTCTGAGGGATTGGCAGATGTACTACCAAAGATAGCGTTTTTCCCAACGAGAGATACGAACGAGACAACCATCAATGTCACCGTCACCAACAATGGAACTGCTGATGTACATGATCTCAAAATCTCGCTCGTCATGGACGGCATAACTGGTGCAAACAACACGCTGTCATTGCCTGCAAAGAGCATCGGCACCACCGAGTTCGTGTACAGTGCACAGCATCTATCGACACACACTGCGGAGATCAAACTCGACCCGGATGATATGATCACAGAGAGTGATGAGACCAACAACAACGTGTCTGATACATTCAAGACAATCGAGGTACGCATCACTGCAAGACTCTCATGGGTGAATGGTACGACTATGTTTGACTATACAAAGTTGGTGCCAGAAGAGGCTACTGTCGATGAATTGTTGAAGAGTGTGGCGAATGTGACATATATCACAGGATCGAAGATCCCATTCAGCATCGATGGCGTGGAACGCGTGCCAATGGAAGATACGTGGTGGTGCCTCTTCGTCAATGGTCTGCCATATATACAACCAGATGAGTATCAGTTGCACGACCACGAGTTTGTACTATTCACTTATGATAGAAGCATCGGAGTCATGAACTACTTTTTCAGACCCAGACCAGTACTCCAGTATCCGGAGCCGTTTCTGCATGGGTCTGAAGGTACTGTCCCGAATACCACGATCGTGTATCCGGCTGGCTTTGAAGGCGATGCAAATGCGATCAGGAATCAACTGATCGACTACGGTGTTGTGAATGTCACAACATCGCTGGTTGGGGCTATGACAGGCAATCAGACTGAAAACGACAACCTGATTCTTATCGGCACACCTGATACCAACGATCTCATCCAAGAGGTCTCGGATTCGTACTATCTGGTCGGACTGCCAGTGTATTTCAAGGATGACTTGATGCACGACTCCACGACCATGGATGTGTACAGCGCAGGCGGGATGGTTGCAGCATGCGACAATCCGTATGACAACTCCCCTGAATATGTATCACATATGGACGCCGGTCCCTCGATCTTCATGGTCGCAGGTATCGATAACGACAGCGCACATACCGCTTGCAATCTGCTCTCAACGCCAGACCAACTCGATTGTTTCTGGAAGTTCGTATCCACTGTCGAGGTGATAAAAGGTGATCTGAACCGCGACGACGACATAACCACAGCAGATGCGATGATCGCACTTCAGATGGCAACAGGAAGCAGAACCCCTGACATAGCGAGGGGGGATGTCAACGATGACAGCATGGTTACATCGCTCGATGCCCTGATGATCATGCAGGCAGCAGCCGGGAGCATCAATCTGTGAATGAGACGAGAAGCGAGATATATAGGTAGGTTTTAGACGATGGACGTATCACTCGTGCTCCAATCCTTAATCTACCTCATCTCACGGTCGATGCTCTATCCGGTGATGATCCTTCTGATCGTGCTTGTTGTATGGACAATATTCGAACTCGGCGGCTTTGTGTACGAGGGAATTTCAAGAAAGCGCAACCTCTCACGGATGGAAGAGGGTACGATCCGTGCGCGATCGCTGCTGGACGAGAACCGGATAGAAGCCCACGATCTGCTCAGGAGGTGCAATTCAACGAGGTACGTGCATGGGTTCATACAGGATATCCTCCGGTTCGAGCAACTACCAGAACCGCGTCTGGAACGTGCAAGAATCGAAAAGTTGCTCCAGGACTACAACACAAAGATCACAAAGCGGCTTGAAAAGGCAGGGATCATCGCAAGAGTCGGTCCGATGCTTGGACTGATGGGTACGCTGATCCCGATGGGTCCTGCGCTGCTCGGTCTTGTGAACGGTGACATGCAGGCGCTCGCCAACAACTTAATCATCGCATTCGGAACGACGGTTCTTGGAATCTGTGCAGGCGGGGTCGGGTATGTGATCGTGACGATCCGGGGCAGATGGTATGATCAGGATATGAGCGATATCGAATATCTAACAGAAATATTGTATGGAAATTAATAGAGGTAAATAAATGAAACTATATGTAGCAGTATTGCTTGCAATGATTGTGCTTTCAGCGCCGGGTCTGTGTGACCCGAACAACACTGACAACACTGGCGTTGACCGTGCGATCTCAGAGATTGCACCAAACGAGTTTGATGTGACGCTAACCCTTGACAACATCACGATCTGCGGGATCACAGAAACGCTTCCCTGCGATCTGACGTTTGTCAGCACAACGCATCCTGAAGAGAAGGTCAAGGTCTCAGGGCAGAATATCTCGTTTGCCGTGATCAATGAGACTCAGGTCACGTATCGTGTCAGGTCATCAACCCCTGGTTCTGGTGTTCCGGAGATCACAGGGATCTGGATCGACCTGCTGAGCGATTCCGAAGGTGCTGTCGGCGGTGGCGTCATGTCGCATTCGGAGCACCAGACGACCGATACAGAAGCAGAGCAGCAGAACACTCCCGGATTTGGGACCTGGGTACTGGTCGCGATGATGTTTGTGGCATATCTCTGTGTACGGAGGTAGACTTCGATGAAACCAGGGTTTTTTGCCTTTCTGGTGCTGATGCTCGCCGTGACGCTGTCACCCCAAGCTTGCGCCATAGTCACAGGAGATCTTGATGGGGACCAAATCGTGTCAGAGGCAGAACTAACCGCTCTGATCCTCGAGTATCTTGATGCATCTCCTGTCGATTCCTCGCATATCGGACTGGCTGATCTCAGATCTATATCCCACATCCATGCATACTATCCGCGTACGATCGTGGATTCAAACGGGGATGAGATAACCATTTACACGCCGGTACGACGCATCGTGGCACTCACCAGCGACTGCGCAGAAGTTATACGATCGCTTGGAGCGACAGACGAGGTGGTCGGGGTCAGCACAGGAATCGCTGAGGATGAATTCTTCTCCGAGTTCGGGGAGGTTCAGACAGTCGGGAAATGGAACAACCCTGACTGCGAGGTGCTCCTTGCTCTTGATCCGGATGTTGTGCTTGCGTATGGCAAATGGCCCGGAAAAGATAAACTTGAGGAGAAACTCGGCGGGACTGACATCGAGGTAATCCGGCTCAATCTGTACATACCTGAGAATATGACTGATGATGTGCGGAAACTCGGGATCGTTCTGGAGCGAGAAGAGAAGGCGCAGAGACTGATCGATTTCTACCAGCACTACATGGACCTGATCGCTGAGCGTGTCGGCACTCTTCCCATAGAAGATCGACGAAGCATATACCTCGAATGCTATTCTGACTTCAAAACCGTGTCCGCAGGATCAGGCGGAGACCAGATGTGTGTGATGGCAGGCGGCAGGAACATTGCAGGTGACCTTATAGGCGCGTATCCGAAGGTTGATCCTGAATGGGTGATCGCGCAGAATCCGGATGTCGTGGTCAGGGCAGCATCTGCCAGTTATGATAATACCTCTGAGCCGGAAGCGATCCTGGGTGACATCGTGAGCCGTCCGGGCTGGGCTGGCATGGACGCAGTGGAAGGTGGGCGGGTTCACCTGCTCACATCAGACATCTACACAGGACCCAGGTACCTCATCGGTGTCACGTATATGGCAAAGTGGTCATATCCTGAAACTTTTGCAGACATCGATCCCTCTGACATTCACCGGGAATATCTCGTGCGGTTCCAGGGCAGGGACATCCAGGATACGATCTTTGTGTATCCATAAATGAACCGGGGAATAATAATCGGTCTCATTCTCCTGCTGATCGCATGTCCGGTATGTGCGCAGGTCACAGGAGACATCGACAGAGACGGGACCGTATCGGAAGCAGAGCTTGGCAGTCTGATCCTTGGTTATCTCGATGGCTCTGGCGATGTTCGTCTGGACGGTCTGAGAGAGTCTGCGCACATCCACCGATATTACCCGAGAACGATCATTGACGACTCAGCAGAGCCTGCGACCGTCACGATCTACAAACCAGTGAAGCACATCATCGTTCTCCACTCAAACGGTGCGGAAATCTTAAGAACGCTCAATTCGTCAGATAAGATCATCGGTATCTCAAAACACACTGCAGATTGTTCGGATTTTTTTCCACAGATCAGCCGGTTGCCGATGGTTGGGTCAATGTCATCACCTGACATCGAGAGGATCATCAGTCTGAACCCGGATGTCGTGATCGCTTACGGTAGCCACTTCACGCGATGGAGCGAGGAACTTGAGAATAAACTGCACGGCACCGATATTACACTGATCCGCCTCGACTGCTACAAACCCGAAACCATGATCGATGATGTGAGAAAACTCGGATACATCATCGAGAGAGAGAATGGGGCGGAAGAGTTCGCTGGATGGTACCTTGGATATCTTGATGTGATCGATGGTCGGGTCAAGGATCTTCGAGAGGATGAGAAGCCGCGGGTGTATATCGAGGGTTATGAGGACTACAAGACGTATGGCACAGGGAGCGGCGCCGACCAACTCATAGAGATGGCTGGTGGGGGGAACATAGCAGCAGGTATCAGCGGATCATATCCGAAGGTCGATCCTGAGTGGGTCGTGGTGCAGAACCCGGAGATCATCATAAAAGTGGTTGGCACCTCGACAGGCGCATTATGCGGCTACGGCACAGACGACCCTGAGGAGATGTGCGCGCTTCGTGAGGAGATCATGAACCGTCCCGAACTTGCTGATATGGAGGCGGTGCGGACCGGGCGGGTCTATCTGATATGTGCCAGCGGCACATGGACGAATCCGAAGTACTTAATCGGTCTTTCATACCTGGCAGGGTGGTTTCATCCCGGTTTATTCGAGGATATGGACCCGGAGGCGATCCATCAGGAGTATCTGAGTGAGTTCCAGGGACTTGGGTATAATCTGAGTGAGCATGGGGTGTTTGTGTATTCGGAGGGTGACAGATGAAACGATGTGTACGAGACTTTTTAATTTTTTCCGGGGGATTGGATTATGCGAAAGATTAACCACAGAGGACACGGAGGGCACAGAGAGTTGCTGTTTTCTCTGTGTCCTCTGTGCGCTCTGTGGTTTTCCGATCCCATTCCAGAAGATAACAAAAAGTCTCATGTGTACTGCAGGGCGGTACTTCTTGCAATCATGATCGTGCTCTGCTGTACGCATGTTGCTGCAGCGGATACTGTTCCAGCTGACCTTGATGGGGACAAAATCGTATCGGAAACCGAACTTTGCAACGCCATCCTGACATATCTCGATGGCTCTCTCCGGCACCTTCCACCGGATGAACTGAGAGCGGCTGCACACATCCACAGGCACTATCCGAAGAGTATCATCGACTCGACAGGAAGCGAGATAACAATATACCGACCGATCAGAAGGATTGTTACTCTGACCTCGGATCAGACTGAGATTTTAAGGGCGATCGGGGCATCTGACCGGATTTTATGTGTAAACGAATACGTAAAAGACGACCCTACTTTTTTTCCGGAATTTAGCAATTTTACAAGTGCCGGAACCACATTCGATCCTGATCTCGAGGTGATTCTCCGGACCAACCCGGATATCGTCTTTACAACGACGTATCCAAAACCTGAAAAACTCGAAGACAAGTTGACAGGTACGGGAATTGTAGTTGCCCGCTTTTTATTTTACAAACCATCCATAATGGAAGAG
>DAOURL010000014.1 GCA_030625165.1 Methanosarcinales archaeon
GCACCAGATGGTAACTTTGCGCCCACTCGTGATAACTTTTATATGCTGCCACCTCATAATTAGAGCAATGATTCGGAAGACTGGGATCCTGCTGTTGGCAGGCATACTGCTATTATCGGTCATCAGTTGCGGATGCATCCGAGATTTTGAGAGAAGCGAACTCGGGATCGCTGATATCGATATATCGGCAGAGAGGGTCGCAAGCGCAAATGTTCTTCTGAATGTGACCACCTACATCGAGAATCGCGGGGATCGCAGTGGGGATGCCAGACTCCTCTTAAAGGCATTCGATCTGGAATCAGGGCTGCTCGTGGATCAGGAGGCTGTTACCGTGGGAAGCATCTTGAAACGGAAGACGAAGTCGGAATCCCAGGTGGTTAAAGTCGATAGAGATGGCGGATACCGGATAGAAGTTGTTTTATTCGAGGATGAGCAGAGAGTAGACCAGAGAACCATGAGAATATCCGGAATTGGCGATCTGACGCCAAATGTATATGATATCGGCTTGCGGATACCTGAGATGGACTTTCTCGTGAAGAACGTAACCGGTTCAAAGGTTACTATCGGGGTTGATCTCTATCTCACGAACGAAGGCGATATCACAAGCGAGGACTTCCAGGTACTGATTAAGGCGAGAGAGATGGATGCGGGCTTGCTCGCAGATAAAACATGGATCACCACTGGCGTTATTAAGAAAGAGACGACGGTCATCCGCAGTGCCGACATCGTCGTGCCGGACGATTACAACTACATCGTGGAGGCGCTGATCTGGAAGAACGATACGATCGTTGAGCGCGGGCAGGGTGTGGTGCAACTGAATCCGAGGCGCACGATACCAGAGAAAGAGAAGGTCGTCTCCGAGGACATCGATGTTGAGGATTTCATGGTTCCAGAGGAAGCGTATGAATCCGGGGTAATGAAGAAGACGCCGGGGTTCACTGCGCTGATGCTGTTGATGGCATTGATACTAACCACATTAATAATGAAGAGGAGGTATAATAATGGACGATGAAAAACGTAAACTCGAAGACCACTTCAGAACAGGGTTATTCATCATTGCGATGTTTCTTGCGCTGATCGCCACCTTCCAGTTCTATTTCTCGGCGCAGGAGGTGATCGAGACGTGGCTTGAGTACCAGTATGTCCCGATCTTCAGGGCGATCTTCAGTTTCTTTGTGCTCTGCGCATGTATCTATCTGACCCGATTCTACATCATCTCACGGCGATAGGGGCGATCACGCCATCTGGTGTTATGCAAGCCCTGCTTATGGGGATGTTTATATAAGGTGAGTTCTAATTTATTATATATGGGGCGAGGAGAGTTTAGCTATGATCGGTACATGGTTTTGTTGCAGACTGCTTACATGCAAAGCACAGGCGCAGCCAAACCGAACATGAAAACACGACGTACAGGCTCTGTGCTCAAGTGCGGGGTTTGATGACTTAGAGGTATTCCAAATGGGTTTATTCGAACGAAAAATTAAAGGGAAGAATATGGTGTATGTGATCGCGATAATGACCCCTGTCCCTTACCCAGAAGAAGAGATACGTTGGGATACATATGGTGCTCCCTTATCTTCATTCTTTAATCCTTATTTTGAAAAAATTGGTGTTGCGTATTACCAAGACAAAGAAAATAAACTTGATCAAATAGATGTAGTTTGTTACGATGCAACATTTTCTTATAAAAAATCAAAAGAAGACGAATTTTTTGCGAATCTGTATAAGGTATTCTCGCATCAGGTCGAGTCATTTTTTGGAAGTGTGGGTATCGATGCAGAAATTGTAAATATTGGTGCCCCTCAACAAAAAGAAATTGAAGAATTCGTGGCAGATATGGTGACATGAAAATGGCGTGAAAATAATGGATAAAAAAGCAGAATATTTCGTTAACGAATCTGTAATTGGGCTTGGCTTTTCGAGTGGGTTATGGATTGCAGTAGGTATTGACCCGCAAGCTGAAATATTCAGAGCTTTCGCTACTATAATAAAAACTCTTAATCCCAATTCTGGATTTGGTCTTCTATTCTTTATAATGCCAATACTAATCCTGATTTGTTTAATTCTTGGAGCATACTTTATGGGGGGTATATTAGGATTGGTCGCTGTCGTATCTGGACTTGTAGGGGGTTTGCTGATTTTAGTGTCTCCATGGATCTCGATAATTTTGTTGTTCCTTGGAATGGGGCTGGGAATCATTGCTGCAGAGAGTTAAATAAATACAAGAGTAGGAATGGAAAGAAATATAAGAAAAAGCAATCGAGAGATTGAAAGGATAATTTTTAAACTTGTAAATAAAGAGAGGAGTGAGCGTGGCTTAAAAGAACTATCACCAAAAGCATACTTGGTCCGGGCAGCTAGAAGACACAGCCGTGATATGATAAGAAGACATTTTTATGGACATGAAAATGAATCTGGATCAGGACCATTAGATAGAGTAGAACAGAGTGTAAAGGAGAACAACTCATTTTTTGGAATGTTACGTAGGTTTTTTACCAATGAAACCTCGTCATACGTGGGGGAAAATATTTGCAGGATGCCGATTGGCAAAGTTGCCGGTTTTAGCTATATAAACTCTGAGTGGGATGTAGCAAAAACAATAATAATAAGCTGGATGAGAAGCCCGGGTCACAGAAGAAATATTCTGGATCCCAACTTCAGGAGAATGGGGATAGGAGTTGCGTGTAAAAGAAAAGGAGGGACCAGAGAATATTATGCAACTCAAGACTTACAAGGCTGAGGAAAGGGTGTGAAAATATAAATGATCGTAGTATCAATGAGGATGCTCCCGAATTTATTCGAGGGTGGCAAGGCTGGGGCTTAAATCAAAAGTAGGGGCATACAGAAGAAAAAATCGGATGAAGTCCCGATACCCTAATCTTCCATATCGTTCTCAGATAGTCTGCCAACCCTCGCCACAGCGACCGCACGGTCGCCCGGACCGAGGCGCATGATTCGCACACCCTGGGTATTCCTGCCCTGCATCCTGATATCGCGCACAGGAATCCTGATAATGTTCCCGTTCTGGCTGGTGACGAGGAGTTCATCGTCCTCGTAGACGGTTTTGATCGCTATCCCAAGCCCGTTTCGCAGATTCGGGATGATCGTGATGATTCCTTTCCCTCCGCGCCTTGTGATGCGATATTCATCGAATTCGGTCCGTTTCCCGTATCCGTTCTCGGTCAGGGTCAGGAGCGCGGCACCCGCCTCCACGATCTCCATATCAACAACGTAATCGTCAGCCGCAAGACTGATGCCCCTGACGCCGCGTGCGCTCCTGCCCATGCTGCGCACGTCAGGCGCATGGAACCGGATCGCTTTGGCGTGAGCGGTACCGATGAGGATGTCATCGGAATCGGCAACCATCCTGACAGATACCAGTTCATCCCCCAGGTCCAGCCTGATCGCAATGATCCCGCCTTTGCGTGGGCGTGCGAACTCGGGAAGCGCGGTTCTCTTGACAACCCCGCGCTTTGTCGCCATGACAAGATAATGATCCGGATCAAACGTGCTGACCTTGACAAACGCGGTAACGTTCTCGTCGCCGGATAGCTCGAGTAGGTTCACGATCGCCTTTCCTTTAGACTGCCTGCTCCCCTCAGGAATCTTATATACCTTGAGCCAGTGAACCTTGCCCTTGTCTGTGAAAAATAGGATGTAATCGTGAGTGTTTGCGATGAAGATATCCTCGACAACGTCTTCTTCCTTCGTGCCCATGCCGATAACGCCCCTGCCGCCGCGCCCCTGCCGCCTGTACGTATCGACCGGCACACGCTTGATGTAGCCGGTGTTCGAGATCGTGATGATCGCATCTTCTGACGGGATCAAGTCTTCGTCCTCGAACTCCTCGTGCGCCTCAAGTATCTCAGTCCTCCTCGGATCCGCATACTTCTCTTTTATCGTGAGGAGTTCCTCTTTTATCAGGTCGAGGACTTTTTGGGGGTTTGCGAGCACTTCTCTTAAGAACGCAATAATCTCTTCGAGCGATGCATACTCTTCCTCCAGTTTCTCGCGTTCAATGCCCGTGAGGCGGCGCAACTGCATCTCAAGGATCGCTTTCGCCTGCACCTCAGATAGTCCGAAATTCGCGATCAAACCGTCTCTTGCTGCCTCTGCCGTCTTTGATGACCGTATCAGCTTGATCACAGCATCGATGTTATCGAGAGCGATTTTCAGCCCGTCAAGGATGTGCAACCGGTCTTCTGCCTTTTTAAGATCGTATCTGCTTCTCCGGATGATTATATCCTTTCTGTGATCGATATAGTACTGTATCAAGTCCTTCAGTGGGAGAACCTTCGGCTCGCCGTTCACCAGCACGAGGTTGATGATCCCGAAGGTGGTCTTAAGTTGCGTGTGCTTGTATAACTGGTTTAAGATGACCTGCGTGTTCGCGCCCTTCCGGGTCTCGATAACGACCCTGATCCCGTCCTTGTCTGATTCGTCCCTGAGATCACTGATGCCCTCGACCTGCTTCCCCTTCACGAGATCTGCGATGTTCTCAACGAGTTTCGCCTTGTTCACACGGTACGGGAGTTCAGTGACGATGATCCGCTCCCGGTCCTTTGTAGTCTCGATCTCTGTTCTGGCAATCATCTCGACGATGCCGCGTCCTGTCGTGTACGCAGCCAGAACCCCTTTAAGTCCGGTTATTGCAGCAGCCGTCGGGAAATCCGGCGCCTTCACGTGCGCCATCAGTTCGTGGACGGTCGCATCAGGATTGTCGATCAGGTGGATGACACCGTCTACGACCTCGCCTAAGTTGTGCGGCGGCATATTCGTCGCCATCCCAACAGCGATCCCTGTCGAGCCGTTCACAAGCAGATTCGGAAGCAGCGCAGGGAGAACGGACGGCTCTTTCAAGGAATTGTCATAGTTAGGAACGAAATCGACGGTATCTTTGTTTATATCCTCAAGAAGCTCCTTTGCGACCTTCGCCATCTTTACTTCAGTATATCTCATCGCAGCCGCAGAATCGCCGTCGATCGAGTTGTGAACAAAAACACCGCTTCCAAGCAAGAAATTGTGATACGGCTCGACCGTGATGTCGTATACGTCGAAACGTCTGTCCAACATACGTTTGGATACGATACGGTGGTTGTAAGTCGATGATAGTGACAGGAATTCGTCAAAACTCTCGAAATACCCCATCGCTTTCTCAAAGCGCGGAATACAGTTGTTGTAACGCGCCCGATCATAAAGTTCGGGCGTAATCTCATTCGACCCATTCTGGCTCAGCAGGTGCGAACCATAGCGCAGAATCTTACTGCGCATAACTTGTCTCTTGTATTGATCGTCTTTCCATTTCTGGCGAAGCGATCCGGCAGCTTGTTTTGCAAGCTGGTGCATCATCTCAGGATTATCTTCCAGACGGCGGGCGTTGCTTGCTTGCACCCCTTCGCGCTGCTTTGCCCGAAAATCCTCATCTTCCCACTGCTTCCGAACCTTCTGTCGATGCAGTTCTCTGGCGCCGGGCTGTTCCCAGAATGCTTCAGACATTCGAGAGAAATGATCGTCAGCAAACTTGGCGCGGTAGTCCGGGTCCTGCCACTTTGCACGGGACTGTTCTGACATTTTGCCCCTCACTTCGGGTGACTCAAGCGCACGCCGGATCGCTTGAATGATCTCGGCTCGCTTTGTTTCATCCTGCCACATTTCCCGGCTCTTCTCAGAGATGATCTGTGCCACGCGTACCTGCTCCTCTGGAGAGAGTGGGCGTTTCTCGATGCCAGTGAGAGATTCAGACATCTTCTGTCGGTAATCCGGGTCCTGCCAGAGCTTTTTCATTCGTCTGGAGATTTCGCGGCATGACTCGGGATGCTCACGATAAAACTGTTTCAGTCGCTCAGAGTTTATCTGCCCAACCCAACTGCGGAACTCCTCTGATTGGTTCTGTGCTATGAATCTCTGGCGGCGTTCTTCTATAACCGCCGGGTTCTCATCATAATAACGCTGTATGCCCTCCCTCTGGCGTCTGCGGAAATCCTCGTCCGCCCAGAGGTCTCGGATATGCCCGGTGTGGAGCTGGAGATGTTCCGTAAACTCCATTCGCTCGATATTGGTCGGATCGTTGTTCCATCGGTTAAAATCCTTATGGTGGCGGACATAGGGTCCTGTTGCCATGGACACCGCGCCTCGCGTTTCATTGTAGCGGTCTGCCAGACGGTGTACGAACTCATATACCCCGGTCGATGGGTTCTGTATCGTCAGATAATCGTTCATTCCTTCTCGCACCGGCGCAGTGGCAAAATAGCCCGGCATTAAGCTATCCTCGCCGGTCAGGTCGCAAGCCTGCTTGTAAGTGCCGTCGCGGAGCATGAACCGATGATCAGGTGTGCAACGGATCACATCTCCGCTGTCCAGAACAAGCTCAATCACCTCGGAATCCTTCCGTGTGACGCGGGAATGCCGAGCCTCCCCGACAACAACATTGCCAGCATCATCCACAGAATAGACATAGAATGTTTCGTCCGGACCGTACATCTCAGCCAGTTCCTCAAATGTCCTGTCCGTACCATCGAGCAGCTTGACACTCGTATCGCCAGTGAAACATCCAAAATTCCCTTGCCCATTAATAAGTGGATACCGAAGCGAGAACGTCTGCACCATCCGGACGATGGTGTCATAGATCGCGGCATCGCCATGCGGGTGGTACCTGCCCATCACGTCACCAACGATGCGTGCCGATTTGCGGTGCGGCTTATCAGGTGTTGCGCCGCTCTCGAGCATCGCATAAAGGATGCGGCGGTGCACAGGTTTCAGCCCATCCCTGACATCGGGAAGCGCACGCCCGACGATCACGCTCATCGCATAATCGAGATACGAGGATTTCAGTTCCTCAGTGATTGCGACCTGGCGTACCCTGTCAGTCTCCGGTTCTAACTGTGTTTGCGAGTCAGGGAGTGTGGTCATGTAGTCTCTGTAACATGTTGTCCTGTTGGAACTTAACACTTGAGAATGAAATTCCCTGCACGATTGGGGAGACTGTCTGCCAGACTCTCGGCAAGATCCTCCCGCACCTCGCCGCTGTAATGGTCAATCCGTGCAGCGATCGCCAGTTTCGAAGCAAATCTCCGTGCAATCTTGCCGCGCAGGCGGCGTGGGGATGTATGGACGAGTGGGTGCTGGAAGATCACGCCGTGCTTCGGCGGAGCTGCTCCGCGCAGATGCCGGAACATCGCCCGGTTCGCACCAAGAATCTGCAAGCGGCTTGCAGGCATCCTGGCAAGTTTCCCAAGCCCGCCTGCTATGCTGATCAACCGTGCAGCAAGCAGCCCGCCTGCAAGGTTCGCAAGGTTCGGCGCGATAAGGGTCGTCTCGTCCTGGATATACTCGATAAGTGTTCTGCGGCTCTCGTACAGATCGGTGAGATTCTGTGCAAGGGTGCGCATCGCAGGCGGGATCTCGCACCTCGTTAGAATTTCCCTGACCGCCTCCTCTGATGGCAGGACCTCCTCCTCGTACATGGAATACCACTCGAAGAGATGCTCCGAAAGCAGATTCAAGGTCGGATTGAGGTCATCAAGCATCTTTATTGCATGGACGACCTCCTCGTCCCCGCGTGCAGACCGCAAGACCTCTTCTCTTGCGAGCCGGATCGTCACCTCATGGAGTAATGCACGATACTCGTCTTCGGAATCGACGAACCCCTCACCGAAGAAGAATGTGCGGATTTCTGTTAACGGACGCGGGTCCCGGTCCAGTAACATAGAAACGATCGCATCGGGACTTGCCATTCAGTCCTTGATTGCGACTGGCTTCTTTGCCTCGCGTGTGAACATGATCGGCAGGATGTTTAACACACCGAGCAAGTCACCTTCTTTGATCTCGCCGGTATCCTGCGCGAGAATGTATGCTGACTTGATGCATCGATCAACCTCGACAGGTGCAACCCCGTCTCCTGATCCGACACGCACCACCGATACAAGCACATGTGGGGAAAATGCGCACAGGAGCGCAAGCAGGTCATGCTGCAGTTTAATCTCCTTGATCCTGATCTTCTCAAACGCGCCCTTCGCTATCGTCATATCCTCGTCTGCGACGATGATCTCCCATTTGGCGCGGGTTGCTATCGTAAACTCGTAAGGTGCTACTTTTACCTTGCTCCGTTCCAACCCCTGTTCTGACAGGGATACGATCTGTATGGTTTGAGATTCCATGGCTCCACATCTAACTGATGATAACATATAGCTATCCCAGTTGCATCTGGATCGAGTCTGGCCTCATGTCTATGAGCGACTGCAACCGGAGGTCGTCGCTTAACACATGATATACGTTATCCTGGGGTGTGTCAAGCGTTATCTCCTTGGTCACGCCGTACCTTCCGCGGTTTACAACGATCGCATTCACGATCCCGAGCATATCGAGTTCGCTGATCAGTTCGGTGATCCGCCGCTGTGTCAGCACATCGATGTCGATCATGTCGCACATGCGCTTGTATATCTGGTAGACCTCGCCTGTAGACATGATTCGCCTGCCAGATCTCCGGATCAATTCGGGAGCTTTGTCAAGGACCATGATGCTGTAGAGAACCAGTTTCGACTGGGTCGGAAGCGTCTTTATGACCTCTGCGACACGATCGAACTCGATCTTGGACTGCGCTCTCCTGACATGCATCTCCTGCACACCCTCCACCTTTTCACGCTCTGCGAGTTCAGCAGATATCCGGAGCAGGTCGAGGGCTTTGCGCGCATCACCATTCTCCCTTGCCGCAAGGGCAGCGCAGAGCGAGATCACGTCATCATCGATCACCCCGCTTCGAAATGCCATCTCAGCACGCTGACGCAAGACATCCGCGAGTTGATCAGCGTTGTACGGCGGGAAGATAAGTTCCTCCTCCCCAAGAGAACTCCTGACTCTCGGATCGAGAAATTCCGTGAACTTCAGGTCATTTGAAATCCCTATAAGACTGACTTTGGCATTTTCAAGCATAGAATTGATTCTTGACAGGTTATACAGCACATCGTCGCCTTTTTTTATCAGTTTATCGACCTCGTCCAGAATGACGACCACAACTCGTTTCTTGGAATCGATCGCGCTTTTGAATTCTGCAAATACTTGATCGGTGGGCCAGCCCGTCATCGGGATTCTTTTGCCGAAATTCCGTGCAAGTTCGGCGAGCAGACGATACTGGGTATCGATAACACCGCAATTGTTGTAAAGAACCTCACAGGGGATTCCACGCTCCTCGCCTGCTTTCTCGATCTCTTTTCCGACATGCGTGGTAACCGCGGTCTTGCCGGTCCCGGTCTTGCCATAGATCAGGATGTTTGAGGGCGTATCGCCACGTAAAGCCACGATCAATATCTTGAGAAGAGCGTCTACCTCGTTATCCCGATGTGGGAGATAATCCGGGACGTACGTGGAACGGAGCACATCCCTGTTCTTAAATATCGGTTTTGATTCCAACAATTCTTTGATAGCATCTGCTATGGGTGTATTTTCCAATAATCTCCCTCCCTGCCGAAAGGTTTGCTACCTACTTCGGGTACACCTTATTAAGGATTGTGGATGTCTAATTTTATTTTAATAAAGTGAAAACTAAGGCGAGAGCCGTTTTCGGTCACGGGGGAACAAGACAACATCGCGGATATTTTCGACATGCAACATGGTCATGACCAACCGCTCGGCCCCAAGCCCCCATCCGGCGTGCGGAGGCATCCCGTACTGAAACGCCTTCAAATAAAAATCAAAACCGTCCGGATTGAGTCCGTGCGCCTCGATCATCTCATGAAGAAGTTTGTGCGAATGTATGCGCTGTGAGCCCGACGCAAGTTCCATTCTCGGATGCATGAGATCGAATGATTTGCTGTAAACTGGCTTATCATCATACGGATGGGTGTAATACGGCTTAATCTCGGTAGGCCAATCCGTGAGGAAGTAATGTTCGCCGATAGCGTTTCCTATCGCGCGCTCGGCAGCCGTGCCAAAGTCATCACCCCACTCAATGGCATGCCCCTCTGAAAGTGCAATCTCAAGCGCGTCATCATAACTCACCCGCTTAAACGGAAGCTTTGGCACTGAAAGTTCGATTCCGAGTTCTTCCAGTTGCGGTGCACAGTCAACAGATACCTGTGCGTACACCTCGTGGACCAAACGCTCAAGAATCCCCATCACGTCGAGATGGTCCATGAAACTCGCCTCGATATCGATCGAAGTAGCCTCATTCAGATGCCGCAGTGTGTCATGCTCCTCCGCCCGGAAGATTGCGCCGATCTCATAGACCCGGTCAAAGCCAGCCGACATCATGATCTGTTTGTACAGCTGCGGACTCTGATTGAGGAATGCTTCCCTGTTAAAGTAGGTGATCGGAAATAATGCCGTGCCGCCTTCGGTTGCAGCCGCAACCACCTTTGGCGTGTGAATCTCGATGAATCCTTCGTTTTCAAGGAAGTTGCGCACTGCCTTTAAGGCGTGGTGGCGGATCTCGAATACATCGAGTGTCTTCCTCCGCCTGAGATCGATAAATCTCGAATCAAGCCGGGTATCGATATCTGCGTCGACCTTTCCAGTGATATCCATCGGTAGTGGAGAATCCGATTCAGAAAGCACGCTTACGGTCTGCGGGATGATCTCGTACCCGCGTGGGGCTTTATCTTCCCTCTTCACAGTTCCGGTCACCGTGAGCACAGACTCCCGGATCAGCCGTCTGGCAGAATCGAAGAGCTCGGGATCGGTCTTCTTCTTGACCATCGTGATCTGCATGAACCCGCCCCGGTCCCGCAGTACAAGGAAGTAGATTCCTCCAAGGTCACGCATCTCGTGTATCCAGCCCGCGACCGTTACGGTGTCGCCATCCATCCCAGGCGTGATATCGGATGCATAATGAGTTCGCATGATGTCCATAATGGGTTAGATGCGGGGGTATTTGTGTTATATGTTTTGGTGGCTTTTAAAATGCAAAGCCACGAGCTGCGGAGATTACGCAGGAGAAGTGTAGAATAGTTTCCTTGTAGATGAAGGGGCGGGCATATCATCTGGTGTTGCGGGAGATTCCATGAGTCGGTTCAAGTGAGTTGCAAGTAAAATCTGTGCAATCTGTGGAATTCGCGGCTAAAAGTTTTATTTGCCACAGATTAACACGGATCACGTAGATTAACGGCTTAACTGGATTTTTAGATCGATAGTGCCACATTCTGGCAGTTGTGCTTACATAAGACAATCCAATGTACCCAAAAAATAATAAAAAGTCTCAGAATCCAGGCACATCCACCCTCGCGCCCTCACTCATCTGGAAACCGCGCCTTAACAGCGTCCGCGTGGGCACTGAGCCCCTCTTCATCCGCTATCGCAACAACCGTATCCCGAATCTGCGATAGTCCCTCCTTGCTGATGATCTGGATGCTTGATTTTTTTGTGAAGTAGCCGACGTTCAGACCCGAGTACGTCCATGCGTGCCCCGCTGTCGGCAGTACGTGGTTCGTGCCTGACGCGTAATCGCCAGCCGGGACCGGCGCATAATCGCCTACAAAGATCGAACCGGCATTGTAAACGCGGTTTAGTACATCAAGCGGATTCTTGACCATGATCTCAAGGTGTTCCGGGGCAAACGTGTTTGAAAACCGGGTGCACTCATCGATCGAATCGAAGACGAGGATTGCGCCGTGTTCGAGCGACGCTTCGATGATCTCTGACCGAACCGCATCTGCGCCCCGTGATCTGACCAGTTCGAACGCCTCATCGGCAACCGCCTCTGATGTCGTTGCAAGGATCGATACCGCATCAGGATCGTGCTCTGCCTGCGCTACCATATCCGCTGCGATGAAATCGGGATTTGCGCTCTCGTCTGCGATGATCAGAACCTCTGAGGGTCCCGCGGGAAAATCGATCCGGGTTGGAACCAGCATCTTTGCAGCAGTCACATAGACGTTCCCGGGTCCAACGATCCTGTCGACAGCAGGCACGGTCTCTGTGCCGTAAGCCATAGCAGCAATCGCCTGCGCGCCACCGACCGCAAAGACCCTGTCCGCGCCTGCAATCGCTGCGGCAGCGAGTGTTAGGGGGTTCACGCTACCGTCGCCGCCCGGCATCGGTGGGGTGCAGATAACCGCCTCCGGGACGGATGCGACCTTTGCGGGTATGATCGTCATGAGTGCAGTCGATGGATATGCCGCCTTCCCGCCAGGCACATAAGCGCCGATGCAGTCGAGGGGCGAAGTCTTCTGCCCGAGACTGATCCCGGGTGCGATCTCGCTTAACCAGAGCTCTGGTTCGGTCTGGGCTTCGTGAAACCTCCTGATGTTATCAGCCGCGGTCTCGAGATGCCACAGGATCTCGGAATCGATCTCTTCGAATGCTTTGGATATGGAGTCGCTCTCGACCTCGATTGCAGAGAGTGAGACTCCATCGAACCGCTGTGTGTATTCGATTAACGCAGCGTCCCCTCTGGTCTTTACATCCTCTAAAATCGCTGAAACTGCCGGTTTTACCTTCGCAATCCCGGTCTCCCGGTCAAGGAGGCTTTCAAGTTCGGAATCGGTCAGTTGTGTATGATGTTTCTTGAGCATGATTCATCGCCTGTGTGCTATATGTTTGATGTGTGATATTATCAGCCAAAGAAGACAGGTCGCTTTGAAAGCAGCAACGGCAGATTGATCTGGCGGTACGGCATCTCTGCGATCTCAGCGATCACCCTGTCGCGTAGTTCCTGTGCAGTCTCTTCCACTTTTTGGGATTCAGAACGGATCGTCACGCTCAGCACGCCGCTTTCGAGTTCCTTGTCCCCGATTACGACGACATAAGGGATCCATTCCCTGCCCGCGACGCGAACCCGCTTCCCGACAGTCTCATCGCGGTCATCGATATCTGCCCTGACGCCATTCATCGCGGCGGCGATTTCCTCTGCGTATCCAAGGTGCCGCTCTGCAACCGGTATCAGCCGAACCTGTGTCGGCGAGAGCCATGTCGGGAGCGATGGCACGCCACCTGCCTTCGAGGTGAGATGCGCCTTTTCGAGCAGTGCGTATATGCATCGTTCGATTGCGCCACTCGGGGAGCAGTGAAGGATTGTCGGGCGATGTTCAGTCCCATTTTTGTCGATATATTTGATGTCGTAGCGTTCCGCGTTCTCCACATCGATCTGGACCGTCGAAAGCGCGCTTGCCTTCTTAAGCGCATCGATATAATTGAATTCGAACTTGATCACGAAATAAAAGAATCGGGAGTCCCAGAGTTCGATCAATGCCGGCTTGTCGACTATTCTGACAAGTTCTTTGATGAAATCCTGGTTCTCTGTGTAAAAATCACGTGTAAACCGGATGGCAACCTCGTAATCATCCCGAAGTCCGATATCTGCAAGCATCTTCATGCACATCGTATACTGATCCTTGAATTCATCGATCGCGTGATCCATATCAGCGCAGAGCGTGTGCATATCAGGCATCGTGAATGCACGCAGCCGCCGCAGTCCCACCAGTTCGCCATGCTGCTCTCTCCTGAAGCTGTATCTGGTCATCTCGACCATCTTCAGTGGGAGATTCCTGTGCGAGATGGTCATGTCGTGGTTCATCAAAAACTGCCCGAAACACGCAGCAAACCGGAGGAAGAACGATCTCTTGTCGGATTCTATCGAGTACTGCCTCGCTGGAAAGCGATCGAGATATTTCTTCAGCGTCGGATGGTTCACATCGTACATGACAGGAGTCTCAACCTCGACGGCACCCATCTCGCCCACGGTATCGAGAACATGCGCCTCAAGAAGCCGTTTCACAAGAGTTCCTTTTGGATAGAACCGCATATTTCCCGAGTCTGAGCCGGGCTCGTAGTCGGCAAGTTCGAGCCGCCTCATCAGTTCGACATGCGGGGGGATCTTATCAACAGCCCTGCTCTTCGCGGTCTCATATTCAGCAAAACTCTTCAGGTTCGGATGCTCTTTGAAATTGAAGTCCTCGATGGGCAGGAGTTCCCCATCGAGCGTGAGAACGTGCCAGTGCGAGACCGCTTTCTCTTCAGACTTCAGAGCCTCTGATACGATCTCTTCTCTCTCGTCTCTTCCTTCTCTCTCGTCTCTTCCTTCTCTCCCTTTTTTCTCTCCCCCCCATTCCGTCCCGACCCTTATCGTTCTCGAGAGCTCAGAGAGCGGGTGCCCCTTGCAACTGACCTTGAATGCTTTGTACCAGCCAAACGGCGCTCGCTTCACTTCGTAATCGCGAGATAGGGTTTCTTCGAGTCTCTTCAAAACATCGACCGCGACGACGGGTTTTGCCAGTTCGGAACTGAGGTGTGCATAAGGATAAAGCATTATCCGTTCTGTTTTCACTTGTTCTGCCAGCTTCCTGATCTCGTCTACCGCATTCTCTGCTGTGGCGATCGGATCCGCCTCGTCGTGACTCTCGACGGCAACAAAAGCGGTCAATACCTCATCCATGCGACCGCTCTTCATGGAGGGGTCGATCTCTTCTGCGACTGGAGTGCGCTTCTTTGTCTCGTATTCGATATAATCTGAGTGAATTAATAACAACTGCATGTTTGTGCCCTATGCACTGGATTGTCTCTCAAGTTTATAAATATGCGGCAGAAGACCCTGCTACTTGTAACGCCTCCGGCGTCGACGCTTGCGTTAGCGGGGGGGATGTCACAAATATGGCTCTCTGGTGCCCGGGATCGGATGATCCGCACATGCCTGCGAAGCCTGATACCGTGGCTGCCTTTGGCGATAATGTCCCGCCCTGCTGGCGATGGAATCGATGGATTCCTATCAGGTCCATTACTTCATATTCCGCGTACTATGCGGTGAAACTTGGGAACATAGCGATTTCATTTAAAAAATCGAGAGTGCCCGCCGAAAGTAATACAAATAAGCAGGATGCAATCTGTGGCTCATGAACGCCGGCGAACAGGAACTCACGCTGCGGGTGGCAGAGGCATATCACAGGGATGTTGGCAAAGGCATCGCACGCATCGATCAAGAGTTCATGGATCTGCTCGATGAGTACATGGATGACGGAGACATAGTCGAGATAACAGGCGAGACGAAAGCGTACGCAATTGTGCGCCGCGGCTATCATGGCGATTCCGGGCTTGACATATTACGGATCGACGGCGGCACCAGAACCGATGCAGATACCCGGATCGATGACCGGGTTACGGTCTGTAAGGCAGCACCAGAGGACGCTAGCAGAATCACGCTCGCGCCGACCCAGCACACCCGTTTCTCTGGCGGAGCGCGGTACCTGGCGCGGTATCTCAAGGGCAGACCGGTCGTGAAAGGGCAGCACCTTCGGGTCGAGACTGTGGACGCGCCGGTCGTCTTCGTGGTCACTGCAACCCAGCCAGCGGGCGCGGTCATCATAACCAGGGACACCCAGATCGTACTAAAGGAGCGCCCGGTCCCGGACGAGGCGCATACCACACAGGTCACGTACGAGGATATCGGAGGTCTCCGGCGCGAGATCGATCTCATCCGCGAGATGATCGAACTCCCGCTCTGTCATCCCGAACTCTTCCGGAAACTGGGCATCTCCCCGCCCCGGGGCGTGTTGCTGCACGGACCGCCCGGAACCGGGAAGACGATGATTGCAAAGGCGGTGGCGAACGAAACATCCTCTAATTTCACATCGATAAGCGGTCCTGAGATCGTGAGCAAGTTTTATGGCGAAAGCGAGAAGCATCTTCGGGAAATCTTTGATGATGCGGAAAAAAATGCGCCAAGTATCATTTTCATCGACGAGATCGACTCGATTGCGCCGAAACGTGGCGATGTTGTGGGGGATGGGGAGCGCAGAGTTGTGGCGCAGTTGCTCTCGTTGATGGACGGACTGCAGTCGCGCGGCGAGGTCGTCGTGATCGCGGCAACCAACCGCCCGAATGACATCGATCCTGCGATGCGCAGGGGCGGCAGATTCGATCGCGAGATCGAGATAGGGGTTCCTGACCGCAACGACCGGTCTGATATACTACAGATCCACACGAGAGGGATGCCGCTTGATCTGGCGATGCAGGAGAAAGGTCTCGATGATCTCGCTGAGATCATACACGGTTTTGTCGGTGCCGATGTCGCATCGCTCTGCAAGGAGGCTGCCATGCATGCGCTGCGCATGATGATGGCGGACATCGATTTCGAAGAGGATATCCCGTCAGAACTGATCGAGCAACTGATTGTAACAAAAAAGGACTTTTACGAGGCGATGAAAAATATAGAGCCCTCTGCAATGCGTGAAGTATTCATCGAGATACCGCGGGTCGGGTGGGATGATATCGGAGGGCTTGATTCCGAGAAGCAGGAACTGATCGAGATCGTGGAGTGGCCGCTTCGCTATCCCGAGATCTTCGAGGCGATTAACACAGATCCGCCAACCGGAGTGCTGCTATTCGGTCCCTCTGGCACCGGAAAGACCTTACTTGCAAAAGCGGTCGCTACCGAGAGTTCTGCGAATTTCATCAGCATCAAGGGACCTGAACTGTTGAGCAAGTATGTCGGCGAATCGGAAAAGGCGATCCGAGAGGTGTTTCGGAAGGCAAGGCAGGCATCCCCCACGATCGTCTTCTTTGATGAGATCGATTCGATCGCGCCTGTGAGGGGGGCGGGCTCAGACACCTTCGTGACCGAGCGCGTGGTCTCCCAGATTCTGACTGAGCTTGACGGACTTGAGGAACTGCAGGATGTGGTCGTGATCGCTGCCACCAACCGCATCGATATGGTTGACCCCGCGCTCCTGAGACCCGGGCGGATCGACCGTCTCATCCACATACCGCTTCCGGACAAGGATGTGAGATCGAAGATCTTTGAGATCCACCTCAAGGGCAAGCCGGTATCTGATGAGGTCTCGGTACAGTGGCTTGCAGAAGCAACTGATGGGTATTCGGGCGCGGAGATCGAAGCCGTGTGCAGGGAGGCAGCAATGCTTGCGCTGCGCGGGGCGATGCCTGAGCGGGGCTCGGATGTGGATACGAAGAAGATTGCAGGTGCGGTCAAGATCATGAGGCGGCATTTCGATCGGGCAACCGAGTGTGTGCGGTGCGTAGGGGATGGAAATCGCAAACAATAGGCGCATCATCCCTTCATATACTCACGCAGCAGGACTGTGGCATAGCAGCCCTTCGGCAGAAAGAACTCAGCAGTTACGCCCACTCCCGCATCATCCGCGCTCACATCAAATGCCGGATCGACACCTATCGCAACCGCCCGGCATCCACCCTTCGAAGCAAGTTCCGGCATCTCTGCGACCTCAAACCCGCGGGTCAACAGAGCGAGATCGATCCCGAGGTCGGATAACACCACGCCCTCTATCCCGTCTTCGGGTTCATAGCCGTACCCGATCAAGGAGTGGGTCACCCACGCACGTTTTTTGCGGATGAGGTTGTTGATGCCATCGATATCCGTCTGCGTCACTTCTTGCGTCTTCGACGCATCTGGCAGACCGTCGCCGCCTCTGAAACATACAACATCCCCGACTATTGCCTGATTTAGTGGCATCTCCTCTTTTATGCGCTTACTCAGGATTTTATTGAATATGAATGACTGGTATGCGTGTGTAAACATCCTCAGAAGGTTTTTTGGCAGCACACGAAATGCGCCGGTGTAATCATCCGGTTGTTTTACCAGATGGTTTAACATTGCGCGCTCGTACCGCAGATGATCCGGAAACTCGACCAGTGCCGCTTTAAAATCATGGGTATCCCACAGACGTTTGCGTACTTCATAAGACCTGTCATCCGGGAACGGTTTTGCAAGATACGTCATCATCGCGCCCTTGAAATCGCCTGATACGATGAGTCTGCCGACTTCGTGTGTGATCGGGCGGATTGTTCCGAACCGCTGCATGCCATAAAAATTTGCCATGCCGCCTGCGTGCGAAAGTTCACCAGTTACGCGATTTACGCGATCCCGGACTTCCTCTTCCGTTTCATCGATCCCCCGTATGACGATCCTGAACCTATTGCCGCAGAGATCGCCGAGACTGATCTTCCGGTTCGACCGCCCGATGATCTCGAGCTCGACGTTTAGGATGCGGACATTGGGGATCTTTGCCTCGATGGTGCGATCCGGATCCCAGATGCCGATTCTCTGGGTGGTTACAGCCCGCGTATCCTTGGTGCCAGCCCATCCGAACCGGGATCTGCTGACCCTGAACCATCTCGAGAGGTCCCTGATCAGATGGTGGGTGTCCCAGTTCTTCTTTGTGAGTTTTACGATGAGATACTTCCCGTTTTCTGCATCCGGGATTTTTCCGGGCGCCCAGACCTCTGTAACCTGGAAGTCGGACGCATCCGAACGGACTACACCGCCGATGCCTGGAGTTTTCGTGAGGTAAACGTCAATTCCGGCTATGGATTCAGTTGTTGTCATCTGCATGATGTAAAGCCCCGCCGCAGGGTGTGCAAGATAAGCGGAGAGGAGTTTGTTTGCCGTTTCGAGCGTATCTGAAGTCCAGCCGTCGGATGGATTCGGGCGGTGCTGGTGACGCGAAGCCAGATACGCTTCAGTAGGTGGTGTTTCAGGTTCATACTTTTTCAAACAAGACAATTAATGCCTTTTCACCTTTTACAACCTTGCCTTTGTGTTTGCTTTCTTCTCCTTCGGGTATAAAGAACCCGTCGCCCTCTCTAAAGGTTGACAACCTTCCATTAAAGTCTATCAGAAGGTTACCTTCTAAGATATATCCTATATGTCCTTTGGTGCACCAATCAGCCTCAACGAATTCCTCTGTAAATTCTACCAGCCGCACCTTATGATTGCCACGGGTATACGCTTTGTATCGGAAACCCGGAGCAGGCATTTCCCATTCCATATTTTCAAAATCAATTAAATAATTTTCCATGGCAGTACCTTCGCGAACGTATCAGTTTTATTATCATCTATCTTCTGTTATTCTTTTCCGTTGTAAATAAATGTTGCGAGTCGATTATAACCTCTCCACGACCAACGATTGACCACGATATGCACCCGGTCTTCGAGAAACTCCGCCCCGCGATCCAGAGAGCGCTTGCCAAGCACAACTTCACCGAGCCGACCGAGCCGCAGATAAAGGCGATTCCGGCGGTGCTCGATGGAGAGAACATCCTCTTGATCGCGCCGACCGGCTCAGGGAAGACCGAATCGGTTGCGCTTCCGGTTTTTCACCATATCCTCAAAAAAGAGGGGAGAAAGGGGTTCTCCGCACTCTACATAACTCCGCTCCGTGCACTGAACCGGGATATGCTCTTCAGACTTGCATGGTGGGGTGAAGAGCTTGGAATCAGTGTTGCAGTCAGGCATGGAGATACCACGCAGTACGAACGCCGCAAACAGGCACTGAACCCGCCCGATTTCCTGATCACAACACCGGAAACTCTCCAGAACCTCCTCATCGGATCGAGACTGCGTGAACATCTCAGGGGAATAAGCATGGTCGTGGTGGATGAGGTGCACGAACTCGCTGCAAGCAAGCGTGGTTCGCAGCTATCCCTCGCCCTGGAGCGGGTGGTCGAGGTTTCCGGAGAATTCCAGCGGATAGGGCTCTCCGCGACGATCGGATCGCCAGAAATCGTCGCATCGTTTCTTGCGGGGACTGACCGGCAGATCAGGATCGTTGATGCGTCGTCAGTAAGCCATGCAATTGTTTGCAAGGTGGTATACCCGCAGCCGACACCGGATGATGAGGATGCAGCAAAAGAGCTCTTCTGTGACCCGTTGATCGCATCGCACCTGCGGACGATCCGGGATATCGTGGAAGCGAAGCGATCGACCCTGATCTTCGTGAATACCCGAGAAGCAGCAGAGATTCTCGGATCGAGGTTCAAGATGCTCGATATCCCGATCGGCGTTCACCATGGCTCGCTCTCGGTGGACGCCCGGGTGCAGGCAGAGGATGCGTTCAAGAGCGGCAAACTCGGGGGGCTTATCTGCACCTCCTCGATGGAACTCGGAATAGATATCGGGGACGTGGATCATGTAATCCAGTACGGATCGCCGAGACAGGTCTCGCGGCTGATCCAGCGGATCGGGCGGGCAGGGCACAGGGTCGGAGAGGTCTCGTCCGGGACGCTCATCGCTGTGAACGCTGACGATATCATTGAGGGATCTGCGATCATAGAGATGGCTGGGAATTACGAGATCGAGAGCGTGATTCCACACGAAAAACCAGCCGACGTTCTTGCAAACCAGCTCTGCGGCATGGTTCTCGACTTCGGCGAGATCTCGCTTCCGCACATCTCTGCGATCGTCAGGCGGGCGTATCCGTTCAGGGAGATGGGGCGAGAGGAGCTTTCCGGAATTGTGGACGAGATAGGCGAGCACAGGCTGGTCTGGCGGGATGGTGGCGATGATGATAATGCTGATGCTGATGCTGATTTGGTCAAGCGCAGGGGCAAGTCGCTCCATTACTACTACCAGAACCTCTCGATGATCCCTGACGAGAAGCGGTACGATGTCTATGATATCGTGAGCGGAAAGCAGATAGGCGCGCTTGACGAGGTCTTTGTTGTCGGTTTTGCGAGACCGGGCGCGGTCTTCATCACAAAGGGTGAGATGTGGCGGATCATCGAACTTGGGGACCGGATCAAGGTCGAGCCGATCAGGGACCCTGGAGGCGAAGTCCCGAACTGGATCGGCGAAGAGATCCCGGTGCCGTACAGTGTTACACAGTCGGTCGGGCGCATCAGGAGGGAGATCGCCGATCTTTTGAAGAGTTGTAGTGGCGAAGAGGGTGCAGTTCGTGAGTTGATGGATCGATATCCGATCGATACGGATGCCGCCTGTGAGGTGGTCTCGCTCATGCAGAGGCAGATATCGTCAAATATCGTTCCGGACGACAGAACGATCACCATCGAACCGTCCGGTGACCGGTCGGTTATGATTAATGCGTGTTTCGGTCACAAAGCCAACGAAACCATCGGGCGGGTTGCCATATCTCTTCTTGCAGCGAAGTTCGGGAGTAGTATCGGAATGGAGATCGATCCGTACCGGATAAAGTTGATACTCCCCGAAAGAATACCTCTTGCACAGATCAAAGGGATCATTGCGGATATCCTGCCCGAATACGCCGAACCGATCATCAGGATAACGCTTAAGAACACGACGCTTCTCAAGTGGAAGATGGTGCAGGTTGCCCGCAAGTTCGGCGCGCTCGGTAGGGATGTCGAGTACGACCGGATCAGCATCAGAAAGTTGCTCGACATCTACGAGGAGACGCCGATGTTTGGGGAGGCGGTGCGAGAGATCATGCATGACAAACTCGATATCCCGTGTGCAGAATCAGTCTTCGAGCGTATCCGGAGCGGTGAAATCGAGATAGCGCTCGATTCGTCGTCCCCTCTCGGACATGCCGGATTCTCAGGAGGGCGTGAACTATTATCGCCGGACCGCCCGGACCGCTCGATCATCAAGATGCTGAAGAACCGGATCATGAACGACCGGGTGATCCTCTTCTGCGTGCACTGCCGGAAATGGGTCTCCCGCCGCAAGGTGAAAGGCGTACCCGTGACTCCGGAGTGTCCGCTCTGCGGATCTCGGATGATCGCTGCGCTGAAGCCGTGGGAGGATGAAGAGATCAAGATCGTGCAGAAGAAGCGGGAAACGGAGAAGAAGCGGGCAAAGCGCGTCTACAAGAATGCGAACCTTGTGCTCTCGCATGGGCGGATCGCTGTTATCGCGCTCGCAGCACGGGGTGTCGGTCCTGATACCGCGTCGCGGATCATCCGCAAGCTTCGGGTGAGCGAGGATGAATTTTACGCGGATATCTTCGAGGCAGAGCGGACTTATGTTCGGACGAAGAGGTTCTGGGACTGATACATCGATTCACTCGATCTCCACTCGCTCTGTTCGCACCCCGTCCTCGCCCTCGGTCAGTTGCTCGATCCGCATCTCGGCATCGTCCAGTTCCTTGTTGCAGAGTCTTGAGAGTTTAACCCCGGTCTCGAACTTCATAAGAGCGTCTTCGAGCGTTAATCCCGACTCCTCCAGTTCATGCACGATATCTTCCAGTTCGGCAAGCGCATCCTCAAATGTAATATCCTCATTCTTACTCATGGTCCCAGCCCTCCTTTATTTCACGTACCCGGCATCCGATCTTTCCATCCGTTACCAGTATCTGCAGATCGCTTCCCACAGACACATCCGTTATGGTCTTCACGACCGCTCGATCCGGCATCCTTAAAACGATGCTGTATCCGCGCTGCAGGTGGTTGAGCGGACTTAATGCGTGAAGCGTCGCCCCGAGCATGGAGAGGTCCTTTCTGCGCAGTTGTAGCCGGTGCGTAACCGTTGTGTGCATCTGCCGGGTCAGTTCGTCGATGTACTGCCGCAACTGGTTGATCCGGTCTCTCGGATGCACAACACCACGCTCTGCATGCGCCAGCCGATCCCTGGACATCTCGACCGTCCGCCGGATCGCATGATCGAGTCTGATCTTGTGCCCCGCGATCTGCTGCCGGAGCTGCTCCCTGTCAGGCACCACGATCTCGGCAGCCGCTGATGGCGTCGGCGCACGCAGATCGGCAACGAAATCGCAGATCGTGACATCGGTCTCGTGTCCGACCGCGGATACGATCGGGATTTCGGAACCGAAGACCGCTTCCGCTACTTTAGGTTCATTAAACTGCCAGAGTTCCTCGATCGAGCCGCCGCCTCTGGCAACGATCAGCACATCGATCGGGTCTGTGCGCGACAATGTATTCATCTGCTCGATCGCACCTGCGATCTCTGCTGCCGCGCCCTCGCCCTGCACCCGGGTCTGCGCAAGGATGATCCGCACAGCAGGAAAACGCCGTCTGATGACGTTTAGTATGTCGTGCAGCACGGCACCCGTGCGGGATGTGACAATCCCGACCGTCTTTGGAAACATCGGCAGCGGTCTTTTGCGGGCAGGATCGAAGAACCCCTGCTCAGATAATTGCGCTTTTAATTGCTCGAATGCCTGATAGAGCGCACCGACGCCATCCGGCTGAATATCCCAGACCGTCAGTTGGTACACGCCTCTTTTCTCGTACACCGCAATATCGCCGCTGCATACCACCTTTAGTCCAGTCCCTGGCTTGAATTTCAGCTTCGCATTCGCACCACGGAACATAACGCAGTTTAACTGGCTATGCTCGTCTTTCAGCGTGAAATACATGTGTCCTGACGTGTGGTGCGTGAAATTGGATATCTCACCCCTGACAGAGACCTCCGAGAGCGACGGATCATCCTGAAGCCGATGCTTGATATACTGCGTCAGTTCACGCACGGTGTAGAGCATGAAGAGAAATGATCGCTGGATCAGTATAAACCTGTGCGAAGTGCGGGGTGAAAGTGAGTACAACGGGCACAATCGGAATATTCAGTGAAAACGCTCTGATTTTGTGGCAACCAAATTCGTCTAATTCGCGTAATTCGCGTCATTCGTTGCCATTCGTGAATGCGCAGCATCGGCGCAGCCATCTCTTGGTGCTGATTTTATCACGAATGCCACGAATCGAGTAAATCGGCGGAAAACACTCGGATTTTTAGACAGTGCCAGTACAACGTAAAGGCTGTCACAATAACCCGGGGCAGGTCGGTGGGCGGAAAAGCCCAAAAAGCACAAAATCGTTATATGGGACTATGTGGAAGAGTGTATCAATCCCGGGCGCGTCTCCCGCTTCCGGATAGATGGTGGGACCCATCCATGCTCGAAATAACAATACACGGGCGAGGAGGTCAGGGCGTGGTTGTGACCTCCCGAATACTTGGCACAGCAGCGCTCTACGATGGGCTGTATGCACAGGACTTCCCCCTCTACGGCGCTGCCAGACGGGGCGCGCCGGTCATGGCGTTTGTCCGAATCGACGACAAACCGATCCTTCTGAGAGGGTACATCGCAAAGCCTGACATCCTGATGCTGCTTGATGAGTCGATCATCGAGGTCAAGGATGTCTTTTCAGACTTACCAGCCGACTGCACCATAATAATAAACACAACCCGGAACACAGGGGATTTTAAGGATGCGCATCCTGAAATAAAAGATCTAAGAGTCTTCTGTGTCGATGGAACCGGCATTGCACTTGAGTACCTGAAAAAGCCGATCCCGAATGTGGTGATCATCGGATTTTTGATCGGAATAACGCATCTGATCACGATCGATGCGTTTAAGAAGGCGGTCAGGGACGAACTCGGAAAATATCCTCTGGATCTGATCGATAAGAACATAGAGGGCGCGCTGAAAGCCCACGAGCTGGTGACCGGGGCGGGGGTGACAACGAGATGAAGATCGTTAATATATCCTACGATGGGGCGAGCGGCGTTCCAGTGATCAGAGAGCCTGCAAGTGCGCTTAAGAACAATACCGGGACGTGGAGGGTCTTCAGACCGACAATCGACAGCGATAGATGTGTGCGGTGCGGCAAATGCTGGGTCTTCTGTCCGGAAGGTGCCATACACGTCGATGACGATGATATATGGATCGACTACGATCACTGCAAGGGCTGCGGGATCTGTGTCAATGAATGCAGGTTCATCACAGCCCAAAGGGAGGTGTGAAAAGTGGACACGAGACAGATGATCGCCGGAAATGGCGCTGCCGCATGGGGGGCAAGACTTGCAAGGGCAGAGATAATCCCGAACTTTCCGATAACTCCCCAGACCGCGATAATAGAGGAGATCGCATCGTGGATTGCAAGTGGCGAGATGGACGCGGACTTCCTGCCGATGGAATCAGAACACAGTGTCATTAGCGCTCTCGCAGCCGCCTCATCTGCCGGCACACGTGTCTTCAGTGCGACAAGCTCACAAGGGTTGATGCTGATGACTGAGATGATGTTTGTGACGAGCGGTCTCAGGCTTCCGGTGATCCTGATCAACGTCAGCAGGGGGCTCTCCGCGCCGATAACGCTCTGGTCGGATCACAACGACGTGCTCGTGCAGCGGGACTCCGGATGGCTCCAGATGTTCTGCTCGAACAACCAGGAGGTTCTGGACAGCGTGGTGATGGGATACAAGATTGCAGAGAATAGCGAGGTCCTGCTTCCGATGATGATCAATCTCGATGGCTTTACGCTCTCCGCAACAAGAGAACCTGTGGAGATCCCGGGTCAGGAGGTGATAGATGATTTTCTGCCTGCATACAACCCGAAGCACACCATTCTGGATCCGAAAGAGCCGATGAGCATGGGCGGCGCTGTCTTTGACGAGTACATGTACTTCAGATCACAGCAGCGTATGGCGATGCAGAATTCAAAGAACGTCATAACGGATGTCTGCGCAGAGTGGGAGAAGATGACCGGGCGGGGATGGGGGGGCGGGCTTATCGAGCCGTACTGTCTGGAAGATTCCGAGCGTGCGCTTATGATCTGTGGCTCTGAGTCAGCGACACTCAAATACACAGTCGACAAACTGAGAGCGAAGGGTGAAAAAGTAGGAATGCTCAGGTTGAGGACAATGCGTCCGTTTCCATGCGAGGAGATTGTTGATGCGCTCTCTGGTGTGGAAGAGATCGGTGTCATCGACCAGGACATCTCGCCTGGGAGCGGCGGAATCATAGCAACCGAGGTGAAAGCCTGCCTCGGAAGGAGTGTCACCAGTTTTATTGCAGGGCTTGGAGGCAGAAGGATCGGTGCCGAAAAGTACGAGAAGATCTTCGGAAGACTTGGACGAGACGTAGAGGAGTGGATATTTTGAAAACCCCTGATCTGAAGAAATTGACTGATATCCCGATGGAAGACTACCTTGTCGGAGGACACGTCGCATGTCAGGGCTGTTCTGCGTCCCTCGGGCTTCGTCTTGCACTGAAGGTTCTCGGGAAGGACACGGTCGTCATCAACGGCTCCGGCTGCATGACTCTGCTCCCGGTTTATCCGACCACGCCGCTTCGGGTTCCATGGATCCATCTTGCAATCGAGAATACTGGTGCTGCAGGAACAGCACTGTACTATGCACTCAGAAGAAAGAATATAAAAGCCAATATACTGGGTTATGCCGGTGATGGCGCAACGTACGACATCGGACTCCAGAGCCTATCAGGAGCGGCAGAGAAGAATATCGACATGATCTACATCTGCTACAACAACCAGTCATTCGGGAACACCGGGCACCAGCGGGCAAGTTC
>DAOURL010000024.1 GCA_030625165.1 Methanosarcinales archaeon
CTTCCCGAGACGAAAAGACTCTTCGATCCGGTCTTGTTTGCAGGCAGGCTTAACTGGGGCGACCGGACAAAGGCGTTTGTCTGCAACCGGGACGACCGCCGCGGCGCAGACAGCCCATCGGTTCTCGATATGTATGCAGGGTACAGGGACAGCATCGCATTCTTTTACATGCGGATGGGCGATCTTCCGAGCCGGATCGAGTTTCCGGTCTGGTGTGCGGACGATACGGATGAGATCGACCGCATAGCAGACATAATCCGTGCGGAGACGATCATCCGCGGGAGTTATCCAGATATCCTGATGGTGGCGCACAGGAATGCGGTGATCACGACAGGGGAACATTCGCTCTTTTACAGGATGCTGAACCGTTTCTGCACCGAGCACGGGATTGCTGCGTACACCGGAGCAAAGCAGGTGCACAAGGAGCTGGATAAGGGAATGTCCCGGGAAACCGGGAGCACGGATACGCACCAGCGGAATCGTTAGGCGTTATGCTTAGTGCTCACCGAAAAAAGAAAGTAGCAAAAGTTTATCTGATGGTACTCCACATCACCGACATTCGTGCGATTCGTTTATTCGTGCCATTCGTGATCCCTTCTGCTGATTTTATGCCTTCGGCGCTGCTCGCTACGCTCACAGTCACGAATTTCACGAATGGACGAATTACACTAATTGTAACATGTTATTTTCTGGCAAGCCCTTAGTGTTACTTAAGTCGGCACCACACGCCGCGACACTCCGCCACGACCGAATATCTTATGAAGCATAACATCACTTGATCATGATACCGGGCCCGTGGTCTAGTCGGTTATGACACCGCCTTTACACGGCGGGGATCATGCGTTCGAATCGCATCGGGCCCACGGGGCTGTGGCCTAGCCAGGTATGGCGACGGGCTCCAGCGGATAAATGATGAACAACGGGTCTACTGACGCCTGCCCGACGGGGCGGGTGTATGATGAGCCGTTGGAGCACTGATGTGCCCTCCTCGACCTTCGAGGGTTCGGAGAGACCCGTCGATCGTGTGTTCGAATCGCACCAGCCCCATTCCGATGCCATGATAAAATCTTCGTGAAAAAGGATAAAAATGAGATAACTCTTGCTACGAAAGAAGATATTTGAGACGCGCCTCTGGATTGGGTCGATTTTTTGAATTTGAGTTATCAGATATAAAGTAGTATACTACTGAGTAATCAAACCCGAGACTCTCCGCTGAAAGCATAACCCCGCCCCCACAGACGGGATGGAAACGAGGAGGAATCCGTCATCCCAGATGTATCATCAAAGGTGAAAGGAGGCGTTTTCCACCTTTGTCCGCGCAGCACAATACGTGCCAAGTATAAGTAATTATTAATCATTAATAAACTTATTGGTTATAGTGTTACTTCCCAGATGGCATCGCCAACGTAGTGCAGGGATTTGACCGCCTTTCCGGAATCGCCGATCATCTCGTCTCCTGAAATGAGCGCACGCCCGATCGCAAGTGCTTTTCTGTGCGCCTCCTCGATTACGATCACGAGATCCCCTGCCTTGATACCGGGATCTGCCTGCACGATTCCCGGGCGCATCACATCAGCACCGTTCACCACGAACCTGGTGGCGCCAGCATCCACCACAACGGTGCGCGCCTCGGGCTTCACCTCAAGCGCACCTCGCACGGTGAGAAACGGCTCGCCATCTGGCATGAAGATCATCGGCACATCCTCGACCAGTATGATGTCACAAACATCGGTTGTAACCAGTTCAAACCGTTTTCCTTTGAATACATCCCCGATATCAGACGGATCGAATGCTTTTCCGAGTTCTTTTATGATCTTTTTCGAATCACTGCTTCGCAGGTAATGCCTCGATCTGGTATGGATTCCCATGATCTCAATTCTGCGGTGCAACTTAAATAAATTGGCGCAGAGATCAGACTCGATGTTAACGTTTGTTGGTCTCGGGCTATACGATGAAGAGGATATCACCCTAAAAGGCGTCAGAGCGATAAAAGATGCCGATATGGTCTTTGCCGAGTTTTACACCTCGAAGATGATGGGAACGACTATAGAACGCATGGAATCGCGATACCAGACGAAGATCACGACACTTTCACGAGGTGAGATCGAGGCGGATCCGGCATGGCTGCACCATGCGATCGATCGGGATGTGGTACTGCTATCTGGCGGGGATCCGATGGTCTCGACGACACATATCGATCTACGCCTGCGCGCATCCGATCTCGGTATTGCGACGGTGGTCGTTCACGGAACCTCGATTGCGTCTGCGGCAGCAGGTCTTGCTGGCTTGCAGAACTACAGGTTCGGAAAGTCTGCAACCATCCCGTTCCCATACACTGTCCGGTCAAAGACGATCGTTTCAGAGACTCCGTATAACACCGTTCTCTTAAACCGCGATAACGACCTTCATACGATGCTCTTTCTAGATATCGATCCTGTGAAGGGGTTTATGACGATTTCAGAGGCGGCTCAATTGTTGATGCAGGTTGATGAACGCGGGCTGCTCGACCGCGCTCTTGGCATCGGGATCGCACGGGCAGGATCGCCTGATGTCGTGGTGAAGTGCGACTATCTATGCAACCTCGCCGGGTCTGATTTTGGTGCGCCCATGCACCTGCTGATCGTTCCGGCAGGTCTGCACCAGATGGAGGCGGAGGCACTCGTCCGGTTCGCGGGCGCGCCAGATGAGATAATCGAGCGATAGGTTTACAAACTTATGCAGAAATTACTCTGAAACGGAATGAAAATGAAACAGAATGAAAAGGAGGTAAAGAAATTGGCTGATATAAAAGAGAAGGTTGAACCTGTGATCGAGAAGATCAGACCAATGCTGCAGGCAGACGGCGGCGATATCGAACTGATCGACGTCGAGGACGACGGTACGGTGAAGGTACGGCTTGTCGGCGCATGTGCTGGCTGCGCCATGTCGCAGCAAACACTGAAACTCGGTGTCGAGCGGCTGCTCATTAAGGAAGTTCCTGAAGTTAAGGTTGTTGAGTCAGTATGACATCAGAAGAGTACCGTGTAGCAAAGATCGACGGCAGGGATGTGCCATGGGATCCGTCCCAGCTAAGACAGATCCGGGAGCATCCCTGTTTCAGCGCGGGCGCATGTCACGCGTTCGGGCGGATGCATCTCGCTGTCGCGCCGAAGTGTAACATCCAGTGTAACTACTGTATCAGGGAGTTTGACTGCGTAAACGAGAGTAGGCCAGGTGTTACAAGTCAGGTCTTATCTCCGGAAGAGGCGGTCGAGCGTGTCAGGGACGTGATCAGGGACTTTCCTTATATCAAGGTGATCGGGATTGCAGGTCCTGGAGAGCCGCTTTTTAACGATGAAACGTTCGAAACGCTCCGGCTCCTAAAAGAAGATTTTCCGCATCTGATCAAGTGTTTCAGCACCAACGGACTCCTGCTGCCAGAGAAAGTGGGACTTCTGAAGGATCTTGGAGTCTCGAACGTCACAGTGACCCTGAGTGCGGTCGATCCGGATATTGGCATGAAAATATATTCATTTGTAAATTATCACGGAAAGAAGTATACCGGCAGAGAGGCTGCGGAAATCCTGCTTGAGAACCAATTGAAAGGATTGGAGAGATCCGTTGAACTGGGGTTGATCACGAAGGTGAATACGGTCCTCATACCGACGATCAATGATCATCACATCATCGATGTCGCAAAGAAGATCAGGGGACTTGGGGTTTACCTGCAGAACATCATGCCACTGATCCCGCAGTACAAGTTTGCAGACATCACGCCGCCAACGCTCTCGGAGAAGCGTGCCATGCAAGATGAATGCAGCAAGATCACCAAGCAGATGCGGCACTGTAGACAGTGTCGGGCTGACGCGATCGGGCGGCTGGGCGAGGATGTGCAGGAGAAGTATTATAAGTGATGTGAAGGGGCGGGGGTTTGGGATTGTATGTGCGGGGGGAAGATCAAAAAGAACTGAGTAAATGTTTGATCCAGAGCACCAACCAAATTTGACCCCCCAGAACCGCAAACTATTTTAATTCCCATGATTCCAGACATATCCATATACAAGAATCGATCATACCACATCAACGAGGTGAAACATGGCGAATATCTTCATTTATCCAAGCAACAGTCTGATCCTGTACGATCTGGTCGAGCGTTTCGGTCACAAGCCGCTTGCGGTCATGCAGGAGATCAAGAAGAGAGTGACCACCGCAGGAATCGACTCGCCGCCGCTTAATATCACGCCGGAGGATCCGAAGATCGGGCTTAAGTACGCTGCTGTCGAGGTGCCTGCCGGTGTGCGCGGGCGCATGTCGCTTCTGGATCCGCTCCTTGAGGCGGCAGAGGCAGCAATCCTTGTCGAGGACGCGCCGATCGGGTTCGGGTGCATGGGCTGCCAGCGCACAAGCGAACTTGTGGGGTTCCTGATACGCGCAAAACGTATCCCGATTCTCGAACTGGACTATCCGACATCTGATGATGCGGCAGAGAATTTTGTGTACCAGATATCCGAGTTCTTAAATGGACTCGGAGATGGTAAGGAGGCAAAAAATGAATGAAATCGAGGTCGCGCAGATATCCTGTGGTTCCGAATACACAGGAATTCAAGGAGAGATCGAATCGGCGGCAGAGCGGGTTGGAGCAAAAATCATCTTCCCGGACATCGATCTTGCGGAAGTGGAGGCGGCAGAGGAAAAGTTCGGGCTCAAGGTGACGAGTCCTGACCTTAAATTGATGCTTGCCCGCGCAATCTCGGTTGTCGAGGGGCATACCACCGCTGATGCCGTCTTCATCGGGACGTGTTTCAGGTGCGCAGAGGGGGCGCTCGTCAGAAACGAGATACGCAGGTACATCCATGATAAATCCGGGCTTCCCGTGATCAGTTACTCTTATACCGAACGCACTACAGCAGACACGCTTCTCACAAGGATGGAAGCCCTTACAACCATCGCAAAGAGGCGCAGTCTGCTTGCACGCGAGAAACAGTCCGGGCTTACAGCGGGAATCGACTCGGGATCGACCACCACAAAGGCGGTGATCATGCAAGACAACGAGATTCTCGGATTCGGGTGGGTCACCTCCACCGACGTCCTGAAGAGCGCGGAGGAGGCTTACTCAATCGCTCTTAAGGAATCCGGAATCGAAAGGGATGCGGTTCAGGCGATCGGGGTGACCGGATACGGCAGATTCATACTGGGAAAGGCATTCAATGCCGATCTGGTCCAGGAAGAGATCACCGTGAACTCAAAAGGCGCGGTCTACCTTGCTGACCGGCAGAAGGGCGCAGCGACCGTAATCGATGTCGGCGGGATGGATAACAAGGCGATATCGGTGCAGGACGGAATCCCTGGAATCTTTACGATGGGCGGGATCTGTGCCGGCGCATCAGGGCGTTTCCTTGAGATGACTGCAAAGCGTCTTGGCGTTGACATCACCGAACTCGGCAAACTTGCGCTTGCAGGTATGGCATCCGAGATCTCGATGAACAGCTACTGTATCGTATTCGGCATCCAGAGTCTCGTGAACTCGCTATCGAAGGGCTCGCGTCACGAGGATGTCGCAGCAGCAGCATGTTACAGCGTGGCAGAGCAGGTCTTTGAGCAGCAACTCCAGGAGATTGAGGTGCGTGAGCCAGTGATCATGGTCGGAGGCACGTCACTCATCGAGGGGCTGCCGCAAGCGATGCGCGAACTGCTGCAAGTAGAGGTGATCGTGCCGCCTTATGCACAGTTGATCGGTGCTGTCGGCTCCGCTCTCCTGGCATCAGGTTTTATCGAGGAGTGATTGGTGTCATGAAACCGCTCGAAGTGTTCAGGGTCGAGTCTCCGGATAAAACCGGCGCCGAATCTTATGAATCAGTGATCCGCGACGTACTTGCTGATCTGGAACTCACCACCGTACTGGGACGTCTGTGGATATGGATCGATCCAACTGAGCCAGTTTTCATCTTCTGTGCGCTGATAAGAACCGGCATTCCACCGGTCTGTGTCAAGGATATGGCAGATATCTCGACAGGTGCGCCGAGTGCTAAACAGGTGGAGCTGAAACTCACAAACGAAGAGCATGTCTCGACGCTCTTAAACATTCTCTGGATCGAGTACGGACGCGAGAACGTCTCGCAGCCAGAGAAGAAAGTGATAACGATAGACACCGAAGATAAGGAAGAGGTTGCAGAAAAGGTTGCAGATGTGGTCATCGCGGATCCGCGCAGGGAGATTGAGTCGAGACTTGCCGATGCGCTGCTCCGGATCACACCAGAAGGTTTCCGGGTGAGACATCACGTTTCGACCGGATCGGAGATGTTATTTGTGGCATCAGAGGATTCTATAAAGCCTGAGTGGGTCAAAAAAGCTGAATATATGATGGATCAACTGAAGGAGGATTTATAATGCTTGAACCGATCATGTATGAGGGCGGCGTCTTCAAACACAACCTTGTCATCGAACTCATAGAGGATCTCGGCGGATACGTCCTCCAGACCAATTACATGCAGACCGAGGTCATGATCCAGATGCTCTGCCCGCATGAAGACATATCCATGCTCGAAGATCTGGCAAAGGAACTCCGCGCCAAGATCACGAGAGCGCCGCTTACTGGCACTGACATCGTCGTGATCGCGCCAACGCTGGCGTACCACCACCTTCCACACCATGCGTGCGATGTGGCAGAGTATATGCGCAGGTTTGGAGCAAATACAACGTTAATCGGGCTTGCAAGAGGTGTCGGGCGGCGGATTGCGCAGATATCTGCAAAAGAGCGTGCACTGGTTAACGAGCACGATATCGCGGTCTTTACGCTCGGAAACTTCGAAGACTGCCTGGTAAACAAGAAATATGTCCTCTACAAGGATCTCGACGTGCCCTGCATCATCACAGGTACGCCAGAGCTTCAAAAGCCACCTGTGTATGCGAAAGATTATGTCGGGCATCTCGGAAGAATCGCGCACCGGCTGAAACTCGAAAATGAACTTGACGCTCTTGATCGGCTGGTCGAGACTGTTGGCAAAACCCTCGATGAGCATCGGATCGAGATATCAAAGGATCCATTGACTACCCAGCCAGCACGCATCATGAAGGAGATCAAGGAACAGATTCCAGAAATCAATAAATCCCTCTCTCCAGCGCCTATCACGCTGCAACTCATGGGTGCCCGCGTAAAACTGTCGTATCCGCAGTATAAGGAAGTGATCGAGAATATAACATTCGAGGAGGGCGTAACCCTCCGCGAGATCGCAGAGGTGCTGCCATCGAGGGTGCGGGATTATATATTAATAAGAATATTGCCGAAATCGGTGACCGGTTTCGTTATTTAGACGATAGGATAGGAGTCAGGAGGCACGAATGGACATCGAGAAGATTCAGAGGATCATGAGGATGGATCCTGAGGATGCGACTGAGGAACTGCTTGAGAGCGTTGAGAAGTACTACGGCGAGATACCTTACATCCTGCAGTTTATGAAGGAGACGCCTGAACTGCTGGTTCCTAAGATTCTCTACGACAGCGCGATCATACGGGAGTTCAAACGTCTCGACCCGAAGACGGTTGAACTGATCTCAATAGGCGTATCTGCCGCGATCAGGTGCGATCACTGCCTGAGAATGCATATCCGCATCGCAGAGAAACTCGGGTTATCAAAGGAAGATATCTTCGATGCGATCCTGATCGCTGGCACGCTCTCGAACGCGACCGTGCTCGCTTATGCCACACGGGTACTGGACTCGGAGACCGAAACCGAGCGTGGGTCAGGGTCCGGCTGCGCGGTCTGCGATGTTGGATGCAATGGTCGCGACGGCGATGAGGAATCCGGGAAGTGAGAACGCTTCAGATCCATCGTTCGCGGGCATGTTGCAATGACTCCGCCACCGGATCAGGTCGAATATCCGTAATTACTCAAGTGTATCGATTGATCTTCTGATTACGATTCTCGGGTTTTCTGGCGAGAAAAATAACCGCAGAGCACGCGGAGGGTGCAGAGCTTTTTTGTTATCTTCTATAATAATTACTTTTAAGGTTAATAATATATTACCTAAAAGTAAATCAGAAATTTTGGAATGCACGCGTGTGCGCATGTTCTAAAGTTGGAAGGGAAGGAATTAGGTTTTGTCTCATTTTTGTTTTCGTTTGGAGAAATGTGGATTGTGTTCCAAAATTTTCTTCGCGGTCCATCTGGCAAGGTCTCCGGTTACTTCTTGGCAGGCAGGATGCGCGCGCGATAGACTCATAAATTCTTGCATAGCCTCCGGATTGGTGAATCTGTAGGATTTTCCCAAGAGATGGAACTGAACCTCCTGACATGTTATGTGACCGTATTTCTCCTGCATCTTTTTACCCACCTCAGCAACCACACTGGTGACGTTGAGCATCTTCCTCATGTCCTCGGGTTCCTCCTTTGTAATGCCAAAACTATAGCTTATTGCCATAGCGGCACCAGCCATGGCACCACAGGTTCCAATAGCCATGTTGCCAGTTCCACCGACAAAACCTATGGCAGCTTTCCAAACGTCATTAACCGCGGGATCGTCTTCGTAGCCCAGAGTGTCCATAACCGCAGCAAAAACACCAGGGGCACAGGCATACCGCATCAAATAATCAGACCCACGACGGTATGCTTCATCCAAAACCTCCTTATCTATTTCTGATTTTTCCGTCATCAAGTGGTCCTCCTAATGAGTTTTCTCTTTTAGCATCAAAAATTTTTTGTAACAGAGTTTCCGCGCGCGCTCAGTTGAATTTCCTTCCATCTTTTTTTCTATTGGGTTTATTATTTATATATACTTATGTTTTGCAATTAAAGTTAACCACTTTTAGATTTTATCTTTCTCCGCAAACTCTCGCGTCCTCCGCGGTTGAATTCCCTGCTTTAATCCCCGTGATGTGCCCTGTTCAGCAGGAACTATTTCGCTAATTTTGATCCGCGGTCTCGAAGCAGGTGATCCGCGAGCACGATAGCAACCATCGCCTCGGCAACAGGAACCATTCTGGGCGGGATCGTTGGATCGTGCCGCCCCTGTATCGTGATCGTGGTCTCGCTCATCGTCCTGATATCCGCGGTCTTCTGCGGACTTGCGATGGACGGCGTCGGTTTCACCGCGATCCTGCACACGATCGGCGCGCCTGTTGAGAGCCCGCCGAGAATGCCGCCCGCGTTGTTCGTCTCCGGAATCACAGTTCCATCCGATACCAGAAACGCATCGTTCATCTCGCTGCCCCGCATAGCGGCGCACCCAAAACCCGCCCCTATCTCGACTCCTTTCACTGCGCCAATGCTCATCAACGCTTTCGCAAGGTCACCGTCCAGCTTGTCAAAGACCGGCTCCCCGATGCCAGCAGGCACACCCGTTGCCATGATCTCGACGATGCCGCCGATACTGTCTTTCTGTTCACGCGCCTTTCCGATCAGTTCGACCATCCGCGCCGCGGCATCCGGGTCAGCGCACCGAACCGGCGTCTCTTCGATCCGTTTCCTGATCTCTGGCGGCGTCATCTCACATTCGCAGGCTCTGATGCCGCCGAGTTCTATGACGTGCGCAACCACATCGATGCCTGCCTCTGCAAGCATCTTCTTTGCGACGGCGCCTGCGGCAACCCTTCCCACGGTCTCTCGCGCTGATGCACGCCCGCCGCCGCGGTAGTCCCTGATCCCGTACTTGACCTCATACGGATAATCGGCATGTCCCGGGCGCGGCGTGTCTTTGAGTCTCTCGTAAGGCGATGAATCGACGTTCCGGTTCCAGACGATCATCGATATCGGCGTTCCAGTCGTCAATCCCTCGAATACGCCTGAAAGAATCTCGACAGCGTCCTCTTCCTTGCGAGGCGTTGCAATCTCGCTCTGCCCGGGGCGGCGGCGGTCGAGTTCCTTCTGGACATCTGCTTCGCAGAGAGGCATCTTTGATGGGCAGCCATCGACGACGACGCCGATTGCGGGTCCATGACTCTCGCCCCACGTTGTTACGCGGAATACTGTTCCGAATGTGTTTCCTGACATTTATTAGCCCTCACCACGCCACAATGAATTATGGGATCTTCGTGTTTCTTTTCACCGCCCGTAAACCCTACTTCTTTTATCTACCCGGAAGATCAAGATTACTTCATCTTCTGGAATGATCCTATAAAGCACCCTGAAATCTCCAACTCTAATCCTGTAAACATCCTTTTCCCCTTTTAATTTCTTGACATCCGAAGGAAATGGATCCCCCTCTAGTTCCTTTATTCTTTTGAAAACTCTTTCCTTGCTACCTTTCTCTAATTTTGATAGAAACTTCAGGGATTTTGTTCCAAATTCTATCTTCATAACCCAAGAATCCTTTCAGCATCTTCTAAAGACGTTGTTTTGCCTGCAGAATACTCGCTCATAGTTTCGTTTAAATCTGCTTTCTCGCCTTCGCTTAATATGAGCATATATTCAGATAACATCTCTTCCATATTCTTTGTTCTCTTATTCAATTCATCCAGATCATGTTTCAAGAAAAGCAATTCTTCTAACCTTTTATTGATGGTTCCCAACATTTGATGGATTTCGCCACTCATGATCTCTTCCACCTCATAAGATAAATTCCATGTTGTTCATTTTACCGTGTGCTTCAACAAGTTCACAATGAGGAGTCAACAGCGATACCGTATGCACACCAGATAGACCACATCGCCTCATGCGTTGTGGTCAATGCCGCCATAATACTTAAACCTGACCGAACCCTGTGCGCATAAACCTGATCCGTCTTTGCTGCCACGCCTGCGCCCAATTCAGTAATACTCAAGTCCCTTCGCAGTAAGTTCCCGCCGCTTCTTCTCCATGAAACCATACACAACAGAGTGCGGCACACCATCGATCAGCATCTCGACTGCGGTCTTTGCAACATGCGCCTGGTCAGGATACCCGATGATCGCCACGGTCTTTCCGTAGACCGAGAGGTCGACATGGGTTATATTCTCGATTAGCGCCCTTGTCTTCCCGCCGGTGCCGATGATCCTGCCCCTGAAGCGTGTCAGCATCTTTGGCGTGTTCGCGGGTATATTGATCACATCGTATATGAGAAGCTCGTCACCGAACAGTTTGACAGCCCGCTCAGGGCTGAAACCCCGCCCGATTGCCGAGATGACCTCAGCCGCCCGCATACCCTGCAAAGGGTCCTCTGGCGACAGAATCTGCACATTGCCGGATTCGCTGTCGATATCCAGCGTCGCGGTTGAGAGTTCCTCGAGCGCTTGTTTGGTGACGCCTTTAGGTCCGATCACTGCGCCAATCCGGTCCTGTGGGATTTTAACGTACATTAACACCCAGTTTCGTGCTAACTTCGCCGAGTTTGATGTATTTGATCGTCCCTAGCCTCGTCATACTCGCTTCAGGTATCGTGTCCGCGTCCGATCCTGCCAGTTCTGCAGGAGTGCCCACGTACACGCGCAGTCTCGACATTGCGTCGCGTCCACGCATCCGTTTGTGCGGGAGCATGCCGCGGATCGTCCGTTTCAGGATCTGATCCGGTCTCGTCGGGAAATATGGACCGCTTTCTGTTGATCCCTTGTCCACCTGCTCCTTGTATTCCCTGTATGTGGTGGTCTTGGTCCCTGACACCACAGCGCGTTCGGCATTGGTGATCGCAATGGTCTCGCCGCTTAACAATCTTGAGGCGACAACGCTTGCGAGCCTGCCAAGAATCAACCCATCTGCATCGATAATTACTGTATTCATGAAATCACCTGATTATCCGCACATTTGATCCTGTGGGCGCTCTTTCCACCAGTTCCTCGATCGTGAGGCATTCCCCGCCAGCATCTGTGATCTTTGACCGTGCGCCATCGCTGAAATCGAAAGCGCCCACGACCACCGGATGGTTTAACTCGCCTGCGCCGAGCACCTTGCCGTGCACGACGATGGTCTCGCCGTCCGCAGTATGCCTGTTGATGCGGCTCACATTCACTGTTGCATAACCTCTCTTAGGACTCTGCATGCGCTTTGCGATCTCTCGCCAGATCGGAGCGTTGTTCTCGCGTGATCTGGATTTCAGATCCTCTACCAGGGATATAATCCGCGGATTTGTCTTTTTATATTGTGTTTTGCTCATTCGCTTCCTCCAAGACTCACATAGAATTCATGTTCGAACCGTTATGCCGGTTCATGCGCCGTTGGAATGTGATCATCTGTTATCGTCTGTAGAAAAAGTTTGTGGAGGATCTGGGTTGCCAGGCGTCATGCAAAGAATCCTGGAATGTCCGTGACAGCCCGTGACAGTCATGCTTAAATATCATGGCAGTATTGATCATGACACGGGGCGATGCGATCTGGTAGCAGATGGCAGTACCACTGCTGATCTGACTGCGGGCGAATCCGCCGACGTGGATGGTGCGATAAACGGCATGAAATCGCCCTACGTGGGCTCTGCACTCAAGTGCGGGGTTTGGTGACTGGATGCGTCAGAAAAACAATGAGAGAGGATAGGTAACATAGATGACTATGATAGATATATCGGGTTTTTACCAGGCAGTTCTGCCATATTCGGAAGTGATACTGGTATTGGTAGTCGCTTTCTTCGTAATTAGTCTAACTAAAAAACTTATTAGGAGATTCTTAAGCACCACCGGTCTGCCCCCGGATGTGCAGAACCTCTTGAGAAGAATCGTGGTCTATGGCCTATGGTTCGCTGTTCTGATGTATGCCGTACGTGAACTGAAATTAGAAGAGGTTTTCATGCCGCTTATGGGTGCATCAGTTTTGGTTGGGCTTGCTGTCGCCCTGGCAGTCAAGGATGCTTTAGGTGACGCGGTGGCAGGGATATTCCTCTTAGCAGACCGGCACTTCAACATCGGCGAGGAAATTGAGACGATGAAATACAGAGGAGAGATTATTGATGTCACGCTCAGAAAAACGCGCTTGAAGATAGATGATGGGACAATAGTTGTACTGCCAAACGGAAAAATAGATTCTTCTGGGTGGGTGTTACATGAGAAAAAGACCGATGCGGATACGTAAAGAAGATGCGAGGTAGGGGAAGGGCATTTCCTGATAAAAGAGAGAATGACAAGCTTTCCCGGATACCTGTGTCCGGTCAAGCCAACATTTAAATCCCCAGAACCCACCAACAATCTCGATGAAGATATCGCTGCCCTACGGGAACGGAAGCGTCTCTGTCGAAGTTCCGGACAGGAACCTTGCAGGCATCATCGAGCCGCAGGAACTCCCCGCGGTCGATGATGAGGAATCCGCGATCGTTGATGCGCTCACCCATCCGGTGGGACGCGGGCTGTCAGATCTCGTACACGCAGGGGATCACGTTGTGATCATCGCAAACGACATCACCAGGATCACCCCTACAAAGAAACTCCTGTCACCGCTTATCGCTCATCTCAACGACATGGGAATCCCTGATTCTGATATCGGGATCGTATTTGCGACCGGATCACACAGAAGACATACCGAGGCTGAACAGAGGGAGCTTGTCGGCGATGAGATCTACAGCCGCATATCGTGCATCGATCATGATCCGGACAACTGCAGACGCGTCCGGGTTACGCGCAGGGGGACGCCGGTTGAGATATTTGCGCCCGTTCTCGATGCGGATGCCGTGATATGCACAGGCAGCATCGAGTTTCATTACTACGCGGGATACTCAGGCGGGCTTAAGTCGCTGCTTCCAGGGGTTTCATCGATTGCAAGCATCGGGAAGAACCATGCACTCATGATCCACCCTGACGCGGTAGCAGGGAGAGCCGATAGCCCGGTGCGTCAGGATATCGAGGAAGGGACTTTGCATCTATCAGAATTCATATTAAACGCGGTATTAAACAGCAGGAAGGAGATCGTCGCAGTCGTTTCCGGCGATCCCATAAAAGCGCATCGTGCAGGGGTTTCTTATGCAGACCGGATGTACCGGATCCGGACAGAGACTGCCGATATTGTGATAACGTCGCCCGGCGGGATGCCGAAGGATATAAATCTATATCAATCTCAGAAAGCACTTGAAAATGCGAAAAATGTCGTTAAGGATGGCGGGTCGATCATCCTTGTCGCTGAGTGTGGAGAGGGTCTTGGCAATGACGTGTATGAACGGTGGCTCGATATCCCGCGCGACGAACTCCCTTCGAGATTGGAGCGTCAGTTCGAACTCGGCGGGCACAAAGCCGTGCTGACGTCGAGACTTGCCGGGCGCGTCGATCTCTACCTCGTGTCAGACATCCCTGATGATCTTGCAAGGAAGGCGTATTTCATCCCGATGCAGGACGTGAAAAGCGCGCTTCATGCCGCGGTCTCAAAGCCGGGCAAGGGTAGGGGTGACGGGCAGCTGCGGATTCTCGTGATGCCGCATGGCGGGCTTACCTGCCCGGTCCCCGGATGAACCGGAACGTGTTGGTGATTTGAGTGAAGCGACCGAAGGTCATCTCTACCATCCATTCGTTATCTTGAAAAGGTTTCATCCTCTTCAAAACTATAATAGCTGTCTTTACAAACAATTATGTGATCTAACACTTCTATTCCTATTATATCCCCACTTTTTCTCAGACGTTTTGTAATTTCCTTATCTTCTAATGAAGGAGATGGATCATTCGATGGATGATTATGCATGACTATTATCGATACTGCATTTGATTTTATTGCACCTCGAAAAACCTCTCGTGGATGCATACTTGTCGATTCCAAATCTCCAGAAGATATTATCTCTTTGGCAATGAGATTATATTTCGTATCTAGGTAAAGTGCCATGAATTTTTCTTTTGTTGATGAACCGATATATTCCACGGCAATGAAGTAAGCGTCCTTTGTAGACAATATTTTTTTCTGATTAATTTTTGATAGGTTGATTCGTTTGCTCAATTCAAACAATGCAAGAATCTGACAAGCCTTGGCAAATCCAATTCCTTTAATTTCCTGCAACTCTTCCAATGTGCAATCATATAGCTTGCTCAACCCATATTTTGAAATCAAACGATTTGACATATCTATTACGTTTTCACCAGCACTACCCACTCGTATTATTATTGCTAGTAATTCGGATTCAGAGAGAGATTCCACACCCTGCTCTTTTAACCGCTCTCTGGGGCGGTTTCTCTCATTTATATCTTTTATTTTCATATTCATCCCATATTATTCATCGGAATGAAATAAGTCCTTGTAGGTTTTCTCCAATTCATCTCTCTCAATATTTTTTTGGAAATCGTCGTGATATCCTTTTTCATTTGCTGAGTCCCAGAGAAACTTATCAATTGTTTTATCCGTAAGGAAAATACATTTGTTGCCGCTTTCTTTCAATCTATACAGAACTTCAATGTTGTATTTTGATTGCTCAATGTAAATCTCTCCTTTGACCTCAATAATGTACAATTCTTTGCTTTCTTTTAATTTCACTATGAAATCGGGATAATACTTGTTCCCAACATGATGCTCTAACCAGTAATCCCTTCGGTTTCGTATCCAGAATTCCACATTATCCATAGCATCAAGAATGTGAGCCATCTTCAATTCATGGCTGCTCTCGAACCAATTATATTTGTGCCAAGCTTTGATAAAACCAGTCATCTCAAGCGTTTTTATGTCTTTTTTAGCATCTTCTAATAAACGGATTGATTTCTCCTTTGTAATCACATTCTCAATATTGGAAGTTTCAACATTTTCTTTAAGATTTATGTCGTATTCCTGAAATACCTGTTTTATCGCAATAGTGTCTTCTTCATTAATAGGCTCGAAATAGTTTTCAATCTTTTTGTAAAGATGTCTTTTGAGAAGTCCCAAGAATCGCCTTGAAAAGAACTCGTAATCTTCTCCGTATTTCTCCTTAAACATCAGGTGTTTGTCGTTAATCTGGAAGATTACATCCTTTAGTTTATTCTTCACATCCGGACTTGATGGTAGAACATGCTGTTCCACAATTATGCCATTAATCATTTTTTCTATGTCGGATTCTCTGAGTATCAGTTCCTTATCGGAGTAGCGGGTTTCGTGAGCTCGTTGTTCCTTATTGGTTTCGAGATCTCTTTCTTCCCCAGTCGCACGTTCCATTACATCTATGAAAGGTTTTCCGAATTTGGGATGTTCATGGTCATCAAGAAACTTCTGAATTTCCAGGTCGTTGAAATTGATACGATCCAAAAAGTCATCGCTGATATCATTACCAATCCGATTAATCGGCAAGAAAAGATCATTGTATTTGTCGATGGTCACGAATTCCCCGAGTAGGTTTTTTTCCGTTTTTAATTTGGGCTCGGATTCAATTTCTGCATTCAGTTCTTTTTCTATCTCCTCAACGAATTTCCCGAAATTATTCCCTTTTGCACAAACGACATGGAGGATTTCTTCTTCATTTTCCAGCAGGTTCGTTGAATCATCCAGCGTTCTCACGCCTTTGTAAAGTCTTAGACCACGACCGATCAACTGCTTTACGTATGTCTTCACATTACCTTGATTGTTGGTTAAAATTAGGATCGTATAGACATTATCGATGTTCCATCCCTCGGTAGCCACATCTACCTGAACCACGATTTCCTGAGAGTTTGTTTCGATATTGTCGAATTTATCCAGTATCTCTTTGGTATTCCGGTTCTCCGAGTGAATGACAAAGGTTTTTTCAGATATGTCCTCCACAAAATCCAGTAATTCTTGGATGGAAACATGATCTTTTATTAATGTTATTAAGTTGTATTCATCATCCTGGATGATTCTTTCATAAGCACTGCGAACGAAATCATCATCCAACGCCATTTCTTCGCTTATGTACTTGAATAATTCATTTGCGTGTGGAATTCCTCTGCATTTCAACAATAATACAGGTTTAAGTCTATTATCCAATGCCTTCTTTTTTACCAGATGCGTTAGGATTCCAAGAACAAATCGTTCTTTATCAGTATCATTGACCTGATCTTGAACTTCAATAGCACCGTGGACAGGATCGAAACCATACGCTCTTATTTTCTTTCCATAGCCATCCTTGATATACTGCTTTACGGGGTAAACATAGACTCGTTTTTGAATCTTCTTTTTCACGTCTGTGACTTGTGCCGTAGCAGTATATTCTAAGACGACCTCGGGATAGAATAATTTGATTATGTCATTCGAGGTCTTATTCTGGTAATGGTGTGCTTCGTCGGTGATGATGGCAATCTTCTTTTGTTTCAGAAAATCCACCAACGATATCGTATAGCCCTGTGCATCCCTCCAGACACTTTCCTCCCAGGGTTTAGTTACCTTCATAGTCTTTCCACCAGTTTGACCGGATTTCTCAAAGAACTTCTCGATGTTGAATATGAATAGATTGAAATCCGCATTTTCATCGTAATTTGAACTGCGGTTCTGGTAGTTCTCCCCCGTAATTAGATTGTATTTGTAATCCATGGCCTTGTTGAAAATGGATTTCTTGTTGTTGATGTCGAACTCCCGAACGGTCTTGTCATAGATCGTTTTACCCTTGACGATGATGAATATGTCTTTGATACCTTTGTTGAAAAGATAGAGAACATTTGCTGCCATGAGAAGCGTTTTTCCCGAACCAGTGGCCATCTCAAAACAGTAGAAAGGAATTTTGTGACCATCTACCTCTTCGATTGCTTCACCTTTCCAAGAGTAATAATCTTCTACGTTCCAGAATAAATCAAGAACCGCAAGAGCCTGCTTTTGGTAGTACCTGAAATCATAGGCAAGATTCTGTTCCAGCTCTTTTATGAATTGCTGTTCAGTCTTCTTTAAATACTCCTGGTATGTCTTGTCCACCAGTAAATCTTGATAGTAATCCATGCTCACACCATCCTGTATTTTTTAAGGATGCTTTCAGGAATCTTCATCACATCCAGCTTGTCGTTCAATTCTTCAGGTTTCACGGCCACGCCCATATTGGTGAAAATTGTAACCTTCTGGTTGGGATATTTCTTAGAGAGGTCTTTTACCAATTTGTTAAGCTCCGTGCGGCGGATGATTTTGGTGCCTTTTGTCACAAGGCAGATGGCGATACCACCTTTCTGCTTGCCGAGATAGAATTCGTCGCCTTCGGTTTCAAGTTGATGTGTATCCCCCTCAATCATAGAGTAATCGAAGTTCATGAATACGGCTCGGGACATCCCCTCAATTGTCATGTCCCAGTTCATGTCGAGGTTCTTGATAATAGACTCGCCGACCTCGTAATAGCGGAAACCACCGCCGCCCTGCCAGTTGAGTTCTTTACTGATTCCGGTTTGGTCTTCGTCATTAACTACAGAATTTAATCTCTTTAGACAATGGGTTTCTGCCTGTTTTCCGAGCTCTATTCCTATCCATCTCCTTTTCATTTTGTGTGAAACGGCGGAAGTTGTCCCAGATCCTAAAAAAGAGTCCAAAACATAATCTCCTTCATTTGTAAAATACTTGATAATTTTATACAATAAAATTTCTGGTTTTTTCCCACTTTTTAATTCTACGCCTCCCTCATGTCTACAATTCCCAAAATCAGCTGCCATGTTCCAATAGTTTTCTATAGACTTCTTTTTCAAAGTAGTCTCTGGATTATCTAATACTTTTTTGGGAACTCCTTGATAATATTTTCCTTTAGTTGCTCCCTTCTTTTTAGGACCTGTAAAATAGCGAAAAGAGTGATTGTCATCCCCAATATCCCACACTTTGTATAATATATTATAGCCATCTTCGCTATAGCGCCCCATAAAATAATCTCGAAAAAACCTCCCCGAAGAGTTAATATCCAATATGGTTCCTGAAGCCCAAATTTCTTTTAATCCATCCATTGAAAAGACTGATTCATTAATTGAATATGTCCCTTTTTGAAAAATGTCTACTTTTTTTCCACCCAATTTTATTGTTTTCCAAGGTTCCTCCTTCTCTGTAATATACCAACAGAACTTCTCATAACTATATTTTTCATAATCTAAATTTACGGATACAGAAGACTCAATTGAATTTCGGTAAATTAAGATTTGTTCAATTAAATCATGAAATATGCGGTCTTGTTTAAGTGTCTTAGAGGGATAGACAGATTGTATGTATATTACTGAAAAAAAGTTATGTCGTCCAAATATTTCATCCAATAATAATCTAAGATAATGGGCTTCTGCATCATCAATATGCACACATATAATACCATCACTTCTTAATAATTTTTTTAATAGAATGATTCTATCCCTCATCATTGTCAACCATTCCGATTGCTCTAAATTATCATCATAATGTTCAAATGCTGTACCAATATTGAATGGTGGATCGATGTAAATACATTTAATTTTGTCCTTTTCTTCCCTATTTTTAAATTTCTCAACTAATGTTCGCAGTGCAAGGAGATTGTCCCCCTTTATCAACATGTTTTCATTATTTGGGTTTCCATACTCTCCCTCTAAATTTAATAATCTTGGCTCAGAAACTCGAATGTCATCTTTCTCCACCCATATAGGTTTGATGCCCATCCCTTCATCTTCATCAATCTCATAAAGGAGTGATTTGTCCTTGTTTATCCAGTTTAGTTCCAATGAACCTTTGAATTTTGTCATCCATCCAACCTCCTACAAAATGCCAGAAACTCGCATCTTGTGCAAAACCGGTTCTTCGTGGCAGGGAATTCCTTGTTCCTGATTTTTTGGCACACCGCCAGTATCCGTACTCTTGTTTCCTCAATCTCATCCGGTGAATTACCGAGTGGATTTTTCCGGTTATCCTCAAATGTATATGCATAAAGTTTGTCGATCTCGTATTCGGATTTCAATGCCATTTGGTACATCCTCAACTGAACATCAACATGTGTAGTGTAAATCCCTTTTTCTTTTCTTGCCTTGAAGTCAATCAATTCTGTTTCATTGTTTTGGCTCTTTATCAATAAGTCAATACGCCCATTGATTATCATTCCCTCACCAATGTAGGAGAACGGTTTCTCAATCTCCAGAACTTCCTTGATGTATTTTTTAGCATTGTCGTAATAGTTCCACATCTCGATGTAGACTTTCTCTTTGATAGCATAATCTTTCTTGGGCTGTTTATATAGCGGTATCCAGCTTTCATCAACAAGTTCCTTTATGGAAGCATAATCAAGTTCGATTCCTTCTTTCATTTTCAGATGGATTTTGTAGAGAACATTGTGAACCAACCCCCCATAATTCTGGAAGAAACTGGGCGGAGTCTGAAACTCGTATTCATAAGCCAGTAGATACCTAAACGGGCAGTCAAGAAATGTGTTTATTGCGGAGTAACTGACCCTCGGGACTTCTTCTTCAATTTCGTAGGTTTTCTCACAGGGGATTTTTAAGGCAGTTTTATCATTGAATTTATCCAACCCGATATCATCTGTTATATACTTCGACGGCCCTTTTTTATTTACTTTGATAACATCTGATGTACATATTATCAGATTGTCCTGGGCGCGAGTGATACCTACATAAAATAAGCGTCTCTCCTCGTTAGGATCTGAAAACTGTTCAGAGTCAAACAGAAATTCTTTCGGAATCGGCATCAATTTGTTATCTGCAATGTCATTGGACCTTCCCAGTGGAAAACGTCCCTTAATGACCGAACCCATAAACACAACAGGAAATTCCAATCCTTTTGCTTGGTGGACGGTCATCACCTTGACAGCCTCCAGTTCTTCAACCATAGCCTCGTCAAAATCCTTATTTTCAGGCAACTGATAAAGATACCATAACAAACTTTCAAGTGATGGTCGCTTTTTGATATTTTCAAAACGATTGATTATCTGACTTAACTGGGCTAGATTAAGAAGGAATTCCTCGTTTTCTTCAGCACCCTCCAGCATTCTTTTCATATATCCCGTCTTATCCAAT
>DAOURL010000025.1 GCA_030625165.1 Methanosarcinales archaeon
GAATACCGGGCGATCATGGACATAACGGATGATCGCCTGCTGATCATGGTGATAAGTGAGAAAAAGGCAAGACTCCTCACAGATATGAAAAAGATCGAAGAGACTGCCGAATCTGTAGAGCTATGAGATGTATGGCATTCATATAAATAAAGATGCTTTGAAATATGTCAATTCACTCGCCGAAAAGAGTAAAAGGTCGATTAAACGAAAGCTTGAGATTCTGAAAGAGGACCCACATCCTGGAAGGGATGACAAGAAGAAGTTGCAACTTCCGGACCATCGATCGGGTTATCCCACAGTCCGGGTGCGCTTTCGGATGCCTCCGCCGGAATCGCTCATGTCGCCCGGAGACTCCTGCGCAGCGAAAAGAACGGGCTTTCGCGTTCTCGTGGGGCGTTTTTAGTTCCAGCCTGCCGCCGTCCAGAACTGCTGCCTCGTAGCTGAGTGCGGTCTGGTGCATGGGTGGGGCATTTGCGGTTCCGGTGTATCATGGTGTGGTGTGGGTTGTGTTTCCTTGATTTTACGCTTCAATGATCGCATTCACCAGTTAATTCGAGTAGCGTAATGCAATTCCGCGGACGTTCGTACCGGGCACACTCGTCAGAATGCTCTTTTTTGGTTATATGTCTCTTTCACCCGCCTTTGTGCCAATTCTGGGTCGTCTATCTCCTGCACCCGGTCGTAACCGACCTTTGCGAAGCCATCTCTTGAATGGTTCAGCCTTTCGGGGAATCGACTGGATGCTCCTGAACAGGGATTTTGGTATTTGCGAAAGTCTGTTGCGGTAATGCTTGCCATCCGGTGATTGCAATTTCAGTTGTACCCAAATTGGGGACAACTCAAGCTGTTTGGATGCCCGGTCTTTGACCTTGCCCCGGTACGGTCTGGGCGTCGGGCGGTCTGCCAAGGCGGAGGCTTGCGTCACGAAGCCCCAACCTTCCCCCCCCGATTGAAATCGGGTCATCCGTGGGTGGGAAGTCTGGTGATGGGATGAGCATGGCAGAGGTGGGGTGTATGGGTGTCCAGTTGTGCATGCCATAAGCCGGTTTGCCAAATCATCAAAAAGAATAAGTTTGACGATACCAACTCCTTTAATAGAATCAAATCTAACTGGAAAATGAGCGAAAAGAATCAGGTGTGTCAAAATGGATGTGGAAGTAGAAAAAAACGGTGGAAGTTTTGACCGTCTCTGTTCAACACTTGATTTAACAAAAGAAAATGGTTTAGTTGAAATCGATTCTGACACAGATGACGAATTCCAGCGATATATCTTAAAACAAGCCAAAGAGAAACTTGACATAGATGCCATATTCTTTTTAAAGCCCGAAATTGGGCCAAGTATTCCACTTATATACTTCCGTAAATTGGAATCCAAAGAAGATCATCATAAGATTGCAGAGTTGCACCAACTAATTTGGAATATGGGGCAGGCTCCTCTTCTTTTTGTGGTCCTCCCTACTACTGTCTTAATATACAATGCATATGAGCCGCCAAAAAAGTTAGACGATGGGCGATTAGATGATCAAGCTGGGTTAATTGAAGAATTAGAACTATATGTTGAAGCTGAAGCTGAAATTAAGGAACGACTGAAATATCATAGATCGGAACTTGTGACCGGCAGTTACTGGCAAAAACATGGCGAACAGTTCAAAAAAGAAAAAAGAGCATACCAAACACTACTACATAATCTGGATTTTATGAGAGAGAAATTGATTGAACAGAGTTTACCCGCCGATATTGTTCACAAGCTTCTAAATAGATCGATATTCATCAAATATCTTGAAGATAGAAAGGATAAAGAAGGTCATAATGTATTTCCTGAAGGATATTTCGCGCTGCATTTGCAGGGTGCAAAATGTTTTACTGATTTACTTTCTGACAGAGGAGCCACTTATAGATTATTTCGAGATCTAAATGATAAATTTAATGGAGATATATTCATAATTAGTAAGGAAGAAGAGAAAACAACTCAGGAACACCTTATTTTATTACGAAGACTTCTCAAAGGAGACGCGTATCTTGATAGTGGACAGATGGCATTATGGCCATTATATTCTTTTGATGTAATCCCGATCGAACTCATAAGTAATATTTACCAACAATTCCTTCATCATGAGATAAATAATGAAACAACAGGACAATATTACACGCCATGTCATCTCGTTACTTTTCTGATGGATGAGGTGCTCCCCTGGAATGGGGGCAACATCGATTTAAAAGTGTTCGATCCTTCTTGTGGTTCAGGCGTTTTTTTGGTAGAGGCATATCGCAGGCTTATAAGTCGGTGGATGCAGTCGAATCCGGGACAACGTCCATCGATTTCGGATCTGACAGATATTCTCACGAAAAATATTTTTGGTGTGGATATCGATGGCAAAGCAATTCGAATAGCCGCTTTAAGCCTATATCTTACTCTATGTGACTATCTGGAGCCGCGCCAGATCTGGGAAGGAGTTGAATCTGAACCACTATTTAAACCGCTCATAAATAATAATCTATTTGAATCGGATTTTTTTGAGGAAGATGCGCTCTTCTTGGATGAAAAATATGATTTGATAATCGGCAATCCCCCATGGCAAAGCGAATTATCTGAACCTGCAAGAACGTATATAACAGATAATAGTAAGCCCATTGGCGATAGCCAGATATGTCAGGCGTTTTTGTGGCGAGTTGGAGAATTGTGCAAACCGGATGGCAAGATATGTATGTATGTATCCAGCAAAGGTCTTCTTTTTAATCGTTCTACCCGCAATAGAGAATTTAGAAAACAGTTTTTCTCATCGTTCAATGTTAAAACTATTATTAACTTCTCAGCTTTACGGCATGCTCTATTTTCCAAGTCTGTCGCACCAGGGACTGCCATTTTATTTTCACCTGATGAAATAGATAATAGCCAGCCAATCTTCTATTGCTCACCAAAGCCAAGTTACTCACCGCAGGACGATTGGCTATTGGTTATCGAACCCCATGACATCGCTCACATCTCGAAGGATGAAGCTATTGAAAGTGATATAATTTGGAAAGTAGCCATGTGGGGGAATCCGAGGGATTATGAATTGATTAAAAGACTTTCGAGACAGTCCAATCTGGGGGAGATATGTGAAAAGAATGGATGGATACATGGAGATGGTTTTAAGGTTGGGAATAGAAAGGATGAAGTTTCGGAATTATATGGAAAACCGTACGTTGGTGCAAGAAACTTGCAAAGATTCACAATGGATGAGGAATCACTTCCGATCAATGAAGAGACTCATTATGAGAGGTATGCAAAAACAAGAATGGAAATATTTAAGGGTCCACATTTACTGATAAAACAAAGCCCAAAAGCGGGGGTGGGGTTGATTGCAGCAATTTTGGAAAATGATGCAGTTTTCACGGATTCCATTCTTGGAATTTACGATAAAGAAGAGGATTTGAAGCAATTAGCATTGTGTTGTCCAGTTATCAATACAAAAATAGCGCTATACTATGAGATGCTGACCAGTCGTAGCTGGTTAGTAGAACGTGATTCATTGCAAAACGAAGAGATTATGGATATACCAATGCCAAAAAATCTTTTGGATCAAAATATTGACTATGAATTTCTTAAAGACCTCTCAAAAAATCCAGAAGCGAATGAAATTATAAATGAATTGGTGGCAAACTGGTTCGATATAGATGAAACTGATATGATGTTAATTAACGACAGTGTAGATTTTACATGGGACTATTTCAGGAGAAAAAATAAATCCGCTGCCGTTGAGCCCGTAACTGAAATGGTCTTGGGAGATTATAGCGATATTTTTTGCAAGGTGATGAATAATTCATTTTCAAGTCAAAAGAAAGTTTTTGTTGGAACTGTCTTCCCGGGGGAGAGTCCTCTCCAGGTTGTATCAGTACGTCTTGTGGATGAGTCTGAAGAGGCGGCGACAAAGACACAGGTTCAAGAGCATGAACTCAAAGATGTTCTTGATAAATTAGATAAGATATTAATTGAAGAGAGATCTCCAAGCATCTATATAAGACGCAATCTCCGAAGATATTCTGGTCATACGATAGACATCATAAAACCAAACCAGAGGAGATATTGGACGAAATCGGCTGCTTTGCGCGATGCTGATGAAACGTACGCAGATATTATGTCATTGTGGGGGGATCTTGAGTGAGGCTTGCAGACCATGCAGATCAACGATTTATAGCAGGTCGCCCCTATGATTTAGCTGAAGAACTTGGTTCCGATGGAATCAGGACTATCCTTATAATTATCTGTGAAACTTATAAAATTTTACTCAGCCTCGGAAAGGTGAAATCGGTAATGAATGAGACGAGAATTACAGAGGAATTGTTCATTGAATTGCAAGCAGTGATGAGAATGGATGGATATAGAAACCTCTCTCTTTACCCTATCCACGAAAAATCACACGATAGGAACGGAAAAGGTAGAGGCAAGACGCCAACTATTGATTTTTGTTTTCGTGACCGGTGGGTTCGGGATCGTTACTTTGGTGCCGAATGTAAATTATTGAAAGAAAATTATAAAACTCTCTATGATGATTATGTTGCGGGCGGAGTTTGCCGATATCTCACTGGGAAGTATAGCAAGAACTGTTCCATCGGATTGATGATTGGGTACATCACATCTGGAAATACAGGAGAGATTATTAGCGAGGTAAAAAATAGAGTTGATAAAACGCGCAACGTTTCTAAAATGGAAAAATCGGATCCTATTCATAGTTTCAATGAACATTATAAATCCGTACATGAAAGAGAAGTTGATTTTTCTATTTTCCGCATACACCATTTATTCTTTTCTTTTGCCTGAATCTTGCAATGAACACGTATGGGATAACCACCCCATTCACGTCGACCTTGGGCAGAACCTCTCGAGACCCAGCAGCCGGGCGACCCCCGCGATACTAATCCCATAAAAGACCGCCTTCCCCTCCGCAACCTCCAGTATCGCCTCAAGCGTCCCATTAACAACCGTCGTCCCCGTAACAAGCGCCAGATCGCACCACCGCAGCACCTCTTCCGTATCCTTGACCCCATCCAGCACCACAACACCGAACTTCTCTCGCCCAACATTTTCCACATCAAGATCCAGTATCCCGAGTTCACCCCGCTCAGAACAGCGTCGTGCATGAACCGGCTGAAATCCAACCAGTGCGATCCTCGCCCCCCGGTACCCCTCAAGAAACTCGAGCAGATCCAGACCGCACTCAGCAGGACCTTTGTCCTTGCAGTGAACACTTCCCTCAATCATCCCAAGATGCCGCATCACCGCATTCAGCGTCGCAACAAAGATCGCTCTCCGGTAGTTGTTGTTAAGTTCCATAGCGAGAACGTCCTGAAGCGTCCCCTCAAAGTCCCCATACCTGTCTGTGAACGCCTGACCGAAGCTGCCTGCAAACTCCGCCTGCATCAGCCGCTCGACGCCTTTCAGCATCGGGAAGTCCTCGCCCTCAGGATTTCCTATCGCCTCTTCCGGAGTCAGTGGCTTCGCTCTGATAACCACAGTCTCGTCCAGCAGATCATTTTCCGCCACAATCCGCTCAAATTTCTCTCTTATCACGGTGTACATCTTAGAAAGCCCCAGACGCATTCTAAAGAAAAATCCACCGCGTAACTGCCTTTCGTAACAGCTACAGGAATTTATACCACACGTTCATGCTTTCAAGACGCCCTGAAATATTGGTGTTATTCAGTAGCGTCCCACTGTGTTGATACCCCATCCTCGAGAAGGTGATGTTCATGCCATACGAAAGTGCCCGAGCAATGGTATACGAGAGTTTCAACCCCTGCCTCCGCATCTCTTCTTCCATCACCGAAAGCAAGAATGTGGCAAGTCCGTTTCTACGATACTCAGGAAGTGTCGCAAAGTCGGTCATCTCGGCGTGACCATCCTCTTTATACATATCAGATGATGCCAGTGACACGATCTTTTCCCCACATTCCACTGCAAAGTAGACTACATTGCCACCCATGGTTTCACGAAGATAGTCAGGGTCACGAATGGGAAATGGGTACGTCTCAAATATACGGCGATACGCTTCAGCCATCTCTTCAGCATCGTCCGGTCCACAAGTTCGCCATCGCATCTCTTCGGGCAGAGTGGGAAAATCTGGCAACGCGGCTTTTTCCTCTGCCGTTTTCAGGACGGACCGCATCATTTCCTGATCAGAAGAGTTCTGGCGATTCTTTTGCAGGAATTTTCCAAGAAAAAGACCGGTTTCTTCACCATTGTAGAAAGATGGGATGCGGGCTTCTACTTTGTAATCATTTTTACGAAACAGCGAACCAGCGGACTCCGGGACTTTCGCAAATATCTTTGAGTATCCATGGTACTCGGCAAGATTGTTTAAGCGGTTTACAATATCCGGATAATCTCTGCACGATAATTTCATCAGATAAATTCGGTCACTGAACGTCCCATGCTGGATATGCGAATTTCCAAGTCTCTCGATTTTGTCTGACATCACCGGTCATCTCTTCTTTTCATCCTATCCGTATTCATCGGGATCAACGATATGGTCGTATCATGGTCCGATAGTAACTTCTCAATACCAACTGCCTTGTGTTCATCAGCCGCGTCCAGCCCCAATTGCAGCTGGCACTCATCACAATTTCTATCACAGAATGTCGGTTCATAAGAATCTGGCTCTTTGTATGAAGTGATGACCCCTTCATAATTTCTCAGGATGACCTTGTTGGTTGACCATGATATCAGGTAATTGGGCATAACACGGATCTTCCCGCCCCCTCCCGGCGCGTCGATCACATAATTTGGTACGGCAAAGCCACTCGTGTGTCCGATCAGGGACTCGATGATCTCTATACCCTTGCCAACAGGGGTGCGGAAATGAGTCAGTCCCTCGGATAGATCGCATTGGTATAAGTAATATGGTCTGACTCTGTTTTGAACCAGTCTTTGCACCAATCTCTTCATCAGTATGGGACAGTCGTTCACACCTGCCAACAATACCGATTGGTTGCCAAGTGGTATTCCTGCATCTGCTAACATCTTAAGCGCTTCTCTTGAAGAGGTTGTCACCTCTCGTGGGTGGTTGAACTGGGTATTAATCCATAAAGGATGATGTTTTTTGAGCACATTTACCAGATCATCAGTTATACGGTAAGGCAGGACTACAGGCATTCTGGTTCCTATCCGGATTACCTCAACATGCGGAATCGTCTGTAGCTCGGTAAGGATCCAATCAAGATAGCTATCTGATAGCATCAGAGGGTCTCCGCCCGAAAGTAAGACATCCCTGATCTCGGGTGTGTTTTTTATGTATTCAATCCCTTTCAGTATCACGGATCTGTTCGGAATAGAATCCACGTCTCCAACTCGCCGCTTCCGGGTACAATGACGGCAGTACATGCTGCAAATATTGCTTATGAGAAAGAGTACCCGATCCGGGTATCTATGAGTGATTCCCGGAACCGGACTGTCTTTATCCTCTGCCAACGAATCTTTTATGTCATATTTACTGATAACCAATTCACGAGGGTCAGGGAACGCCTGTATAAAGATCGGGTCATTCTTATAGTCATCGTAATCAATCAACGATAGATAATAAGGAGTGATAGAGAGGGGAAATTTTTCAAGAACTTTTTCGTAGACCTGTTTCTCTTCTTCATCGAATTTGATGCAGGTAATATCTTCAAACGTATCAATATCCTTTATGGCGTGGCTTAATTGCCATTTGTAACTCTTCCAGTTAGAACGACTTGCATCATCTGCTATCGTTTCAGAAATTTCCTTCTGTTTTTCAGTATATATTCCCATTTGTTCACCTTTTACCCACTCTAATGCTTGCAACCCTTAAATGTATGTGGATAAAGTGATGAAAAAAGGTTGGCGATGTGAACGATTTGTAACTCGCCCACATCGACCTGTACTACACTTCAAGCCAGCTTCTTGATCTTATCAAAGAGCTGATGCATCGTGTCCTCGTTACTCTTCGTAAACGAAAACGGCGAGTCAGTGAACCCTTCGAAGTAGACCGGCACATTATCCAGCCGGTAGAACGTCCCTGAACACTCCATCGCATCGATGACACCGGGCAGCACCACATCAGACGCAATCGTCGTTGGGCACGGCGCAATATCGAGGCAGACGAGCGGTATCTCACAGAGATACGATGCAGGGTCTGCTGGGATGTGGCAGACAAGGTCAGCACACATCACGAACGCTGCATCCACATCGCGGTCTCGCAGCACGTCCACCATTGTGTACTCGCCCGGGTTGAACCTTGGGTAGCCCTTGGCAAAGTCGAGACCGAACGGGTAGCCGTACAGGTAGGATGCGATCTGGTTAAAGCCAGCAACGTTGCAGTGACCCCGGAGAGCACCTATCGAGAACTTCGTGTGGTTGTTCATCTCCTTTATGAAGTTTAATGCCGCCTCAACGTTCCTGTGCTTACCATAAGACGAGCCAACGCCGAGTCCCACATAGACGGTTCCGAAGTTACTCGCCTTCATCATCTCAACCATCTCTTTCATGACAGAGACCGGAACACCAGTTACCCCTGCAACCGATGGATGCGGCTCTTTTCCGTTTAATATAGTTGAGAGTGCGTTAAATAGCTCGTAGTCGCTGTTCGGATTTAGCTGCACATGAAGATCCGATGCCTCCGCTGTCGGCGTCTTCCTCGGATCAACGCAGATCACAGTCCTGTCGAACCTGCCGCGTTTGGTCCAGTAGCCTCTTGGGAAGATGCCGTATCTGGACATGTGTCGTGGCATCGACTCAAGCGCGTTGCATCCCCAGTATATGGAGAGATTCGTCCTGTTCTTTGACTGTCCCGCAGTCGCACCGACGATGCCTGCCTCCTGGATTCCCATCACAGTCGGACCGTGGCAGATAGTAGCGTTTGAGTCCACTGCGGCGCCAAGGTACTCTCCGATGTGCAGTCCGATCTCCTGCGCCTCACACGAGGTCTCGCTTCCAAGGAAGAGCAGGGGGCGATCTGCTTCGGTTAGTATCTCAGCAGCTTTTGTGATTGCGTCTTTCCAGTCAGCCTTTTTGAGTTCGCCGTTCTCCTTTATCATCGGGTCTCTCAGGCGGTGGGAGCTAACAACCTCCTGGAACTTGGCGTTGCCCATCTTACATGCGTTCTTGACAGTGATCTTGCCATCGCCAAGCTCCACCTGAATGTCATCACATGCGCCTCCGCAGACCGGACATATAATATTCTTGGTAAACATATCAGTCGCCTCCCTTCATGTACACTTTCAGAACCACGTCTTCGGTTGAGAGCACCTCGTCAGTGGTCGGTTCGACTGTGACCTTGCTTCCCTTGTACCGCGGCGATCCTGTTGAGAACGTGTCAGGCTCCACAACCACGTTTGCCCAGATCGCTCTTGGCATAAAGACGTGACCCGGTCGTACAGAGTCGGTGCGCTTCGTAAAGACCGGAACCGAATATTTACCGTCCCGGCTTGTCACGAGCACCTTCTCAGGACTGCCCATCGCATCAAAGTCCTCAGGAGCGATCCAGCAGACCGCACACTCGCGCATGTAGTCTTCGGTGATCTTGCTGCCGCCTTTGGCAAGCCTGCCCTCATCAATCGTTCCGCCAGTATTTAGTAATGCTTCCATTTCTTGTCACCTCCGAGTCTCACAGTCCCTCATTTGCGTTCTTTGACGCGTACAACGTGCCTTTGGTCCACGCAATGATCGCGTTATCGCCGCTGAATTTCAGGAACTCACCCGGGCACGTGACACCATCAAGTAGAAGATCGCTTTCCGATCCTACCTGCTCAAACCCTGCCAGGAAGTTAGTGATGCTTCCGCCGACAACGATTGTTCCGCCGTTCATCTCAGCCCCAACGCCGCGTACAGCATCGCCCCGGATGATGATCAGACCGCCGTTCTGGCGGATTCCGCAGAAATTCTGGACGCTTCCCAGAACCTCGATCTCGCCGCCGCTCATGCCGCCGCCAACCTGGCTATCCGCATCGCCGTCGATAACGAGTCTGCCGCCGGTCATTCCGTGCCAGCTTCCGCGGTAAGCGCAGCCCGCATGGTCTTTTGCATTTCCTGTTATGTGCAAAAGTCCGCCTTTCATCTCCATTCCCGCCCACGAGTTGACATCGCCATTGACTGTGATCTCGCCACCGCTCATCTCTGAACCGACGTGCATGCCAGCCGAGCCATTTATCGTGATTTTGCCTGCGGTCATGCCGTTTCCGATCCGCTTGACCCTCGGTACGTCTCCGCCAACGACAATCGATGTCTCCTCAGCAGTTGCACCTCCATCGCCCTTAACATCGAAGAAATTAGACAAGGGAAGTTCTTTCGGACCCTGCCACACGAGCAGGTCTCCAATCTCACTTGCGCTCTTTCCGGCAAAGGTGTCAGGTGTGATCGCCTCTGCCTCAACCATGATGCCGATCTCGCCTTTCGGTGTAAGTGTTACTTCTGCCATATCAATCACGCCTCCTCCGCATTCACCGCAATAGGTGTCGGATTCATGAGATAGTTATCAGGCGTTGGATAATGGGCAAATCCAAGCGTGTAGTACTTGAACCACTCCTTGACATCTGCAAGCATATCCTTCGTACCTGCCTCTTTGGTAGCGACGTCAATGTAGTACGTCCGCTTCTCAGGGATCGCCACAATCTCGCCCCTCCTTGATACGATCTCGCCGTCCTTGATCGTGTACTCTGCCTGCCCGAAAGCCGTGATCAGACCCTCGTAATCGCGGGGGTTCAGGCTCTTCGGGTCGATGTTGTAGATCGTGACATCTCCGTCAGCACCAACACCGAGACTGCCCTTCCTGTGCGATATGCCAACCGTCCTTGCGGTGTTTGCACGGGTCAGAATAGCGATATCGTAGAGTGACAGCTCCCGATCCACTGCGCCAAGATCGCTCCGGTCACGCGCCCATGCGTGGCACTCATCAAAGGTTGCATTCCGTGAAGCCTGCGACATGAGCCATGTCATCACAAGCGGGTACTTCGTAAACGTGCCGCCGTTCGGGTGATCCGTTGTCATAATGGTCTTCCATGTGTCTTTCACGAGCAGCAACAGTTCAAGACCCATCGCCCACTGGACGCTGTGTATCGGGTTGCTCTTGAGATACGTAAACGGAAGCACACCAGAGCCACATTCCAGCTCAACATCGGTATTCGACCACTTGTTGCCGGTAAGAGCGTACAGGTTGTGTATTGCCGGTCCATCGCCAGTCATGACCGTTGCTTCTCCGAAAGGAACGCAGCCACTGTCAAAGACGATATGATCGGTCTTGTTCACGTAGTCGATGACATCCTTTGTTCCGGACTCAAAGTCGCCCCAGCTGGTTCCGCCGAAGCTGTTGAACTGCGCATGGGTAAGATAAACTGATTCCAGCCTCTTAGGATCGACTTTTGTCTCAGCCCACTCGACATCGAGGTTCTGGTTTGGCTTGATCTGGCTTGGAATCTTGAGCGAGTTCTTTGTGATCTCAAAGCATCCTGGCTGACCTAAGTTGTTGCAGTGCAGATGCATCGCCATCGGAAGTCCGAGACGCTCATTAATCTCGCACAAGCCCTCTATGACTTCCCGGGGCGTGATCTCGAAGTGGATGTTTGCCTCATCAAGCGATCCAATGTTCTGTCCCCAGCCCCAGTTCTCAACTCCTGCCGGGTTCACGCACTTGATCCCGTAGGTCCTGTGAGTTTTCATCATCCACGCAACGTACGCACAAGCCCGGTCCATCTCGCCGTCCCGCAGGTAGCGCATGATAAACCAGTTGTTGCCAAGCACAAGGTAGCCACCTGTGTCCAACATCGGAATCGAGCGCATCTCCTCGTGCGTGTGGCGGGCTTCAAGCGGCGGGACTGCTGCTTCAAAGACCGTGGTGTAGCCCATCTGCGAGTACTCGTATCCCTCCTTGTAGACGGATGGCACCGTGTAACCGGAACCTGAGTGAGTAAGCGGGGTCTTCTTCCGGTTCCACTTGTAACTGTCCTCAGGACGCATCATCCGCCCGCCGTTGACCTTTGCTCCTGCAATGTGGGAGTGTGAGTCAACGCCGCCTGGCATAACAGTCATGCCCTTCGCATCGATTACTTTTGCGTCTTTCATCTCGGAATCGGTTAGCTCCCGCACAACCTTTCCGTTCTTGATGAAGACATCCATCACCTCTCCATCGATCTCGTTTAGCGGGTCAAAGACGTAGCCATTCTTGATTGCGATTGTTCCGTTTCCGTTTCCGTTTCCATTACCATTTCCAGCCATGATTCACGCCTCCTTTCGTTCAAGCCATATAGCGTCCACAGGACAGATCATGGCACATGCGCCGCACCCTCCACAGAGATCCTGATCGTACACCGTAACAGTGCCGTCCACAATCTCAAGAAGCGGTTTTCCGTCCAGTTCGTTCAAATGCCCTGCGGCAAGGAACGGGTCTGATGCAGCGTTGACCGGACAGACTATGACGCAGTTTCCGCATCCGAGACATGCATCATCGTCCGTTACCAGCACCGATCTCAGCGCTGGCTTCGGAGTTGGCACACCCAGAAGCTTCTTCTCAAATGGCTTCTTCTTAGCCATCTCCGGAAGAATCGCGCTCTTCGTTACGGTTATGGCGTCTGTCGGACAGGAGACTGCACACGCACCACAGTAGATGCACGCATTCGGGCGCTGGGTAATCTTCTCGACCCGCTCGCCCGGTCCCCAGTCGCGGGTGAATAGCGCATCGCATGGGCAGATGTCTACACAGGAGAGGCACGTCTGGCAGAGATCTTCGTCCATCTGCCACTCGCCTGCAAAGGGTTTCTCCACAGTGATTGCACCGACCGGACAGACCGCCTCGCACCAGCCGCAGTGGATGCAACAATCCTGCTCGATTGTAGTCTCGCCGACAATGCCGGTGCTGCTGTCGTTTGCAAGCCGCCGCGTAACCGTGATCGCATCCTGCGGGCAAACATCCTCGCAGAGACCACAATGCACACAGTCGTCGCTAACGGTCGTGGGCTTTATGGCACCGCAGAGGTACGTCTCGTCCTTCACAGGCTCACCCGCCACTCTTATCTCCAGTGCACCGGTCGGGCAGACCTTGGCACACATTGAGCACACGATGCAGGTATCCGGAACACTCTCCAGAAAGTCCTGATCAACAAGACCTCTTGCAACAGCTCCCACCGAGCCGATCACAAGAGCGTCTTTCGGACAAGCCATGATGCATGTCCCGCAGCCTATACACTTCTCCGGGACATACACCAGTTGCTTGTCATCTTTCGTCTGAAATATTAATTCGTTCATACATTTCCTCCATAATCACGTATCCGTGCAGGTGCCGCAGAGAACCTCCTCACCATGACAAACAAAGGATTCTCCGCACTGTTCACACACTTTTACGCACTTGGTAGACTTTACAGGAATTGTAACGTCAATCGTTTTGTAGCTGTACACATCCTCTCCGGCTTTCAGGAGTTCGGAGATTGCGTCCTCGTGTGGGATCTTTTCGGTATTCATGTACCATGCGTGCAGCTTCGGGTATTTTTCGGTCTTAGCGGGGTCGAGATATATCCTGATCCCACGCGCAGACGTCACACCCGGTGGAACTTGCAGGTTCACCACAACCGCCATCTTTCCGGAGTCCACGATTCGCATCCCGTTGTTTCCGATGGTTGCACCTGCGAGGACCTGAAAAGCGTCAGGGAGGCAGTTATAGGTCTCGCATGTCACGTATACGCGCTCACCATCCTGGAAGCCGAGTGCACGTTTTGCGAGGTTAAACATCCGGATACCAATGAACGCTCCTGTAGCGAGGTATCCGTGAAACGAGACCACCCGTTCTATCTGGGAGAGCAGTTCCGGGTCTTTGATTTGTTTTATGATCTCGTCCATTGTGGGAACTCCCGGGCATGGGAGCCCAGTTGTTTCAATGATAGATGTTTGTTTAACGTAAAAGATCAATCATTGTTACTTTACTTAAACTTAACGATGCCATAAGCTATTCCGGATAACTGTTGACAGGTTTCAAAAAACGAGCTTGATAGTTGTCTAATCAAGTTTCCTGATAAGTTCCCAGTGCCCACCTTTTGCAGGACCCACCCGCCGGAGATATCGCTTATCCTTCAGTGTCGCGATATTCTTGTCAATGGAACTTGGTCTGATGCCAATGGTTTCTGACATCTCTTTTTTGGAGATGGACGGATCGTTCTTGATGAGGTGCAGTATCGTCTTCTGGTGTTCGGTCAATTTTTCTACCTCCCCATCCACCTTTTCTACCTCCTTTTCTACCTCCGCCCCAGCCTGTTCCGCACCATAGAATACCGCTTTGAAAAAACCATCGTAATCTCTAAATTCAGGCTGCACCAGACCCATTTCTTCAATATACTTGCGTATCCTCAATATTCCGGTGCCATATCCTTCGATCATGCCTGATTCACTGAATATTTTGCCTATAATCCTGTTACGAAGCTCTGATACGCCGGTTCCCAGATCTTCGATAGTTATATTGGGGAGAAGTCCACCAGGGCTCGTGATCTCAATCCTGTTATCGAAGATGGCAAATTTGATGTCTGCGCCCATGCGGCTGTAATCCCTGTGGCAGAGTGCATTGACAAGCGCTTCCCTTATCGCTTTTTCAGGATATTCGTATTCTTCAGTCCTGTAGAGCCCCTCAATCTTCGCAGATCGCCTGATATTCTTTTTAAAGAACGCGATGGTATCTTCTGCCTGAGTGAACAGTGAGCCTGTAATGATCCTCTGGTCTATGAACTCATCCATGTCGTTGCCCATGAACCTTGCGCACCTGACAACTGCTCCGGGAATGTAGTTCTCAGGTTCACTTGAGAATAGGAGAATTCCGGCGACGGTTGGATAAACAGTCCCGTTGTACTGCTTTATTGCTTTGATTTTCTTCAGAAACGCGGTGTCAGGTTCAGCTACTGGAATATCCCTGGCTTTCTCTCTCTTTTCGAGATACTGTTTGATATTTCCCATATCAAGATCTTCTACGGATGCATCGAACACTTCAATCTCATCAAAACCGATATTCATCCGCCTGCGCCTCAGCTCTTCGATTATATCAATATCCGCCTTCCGGTTGGTGGAGCCGAGCCTGATATAAGTCCCCTCGAGCTCCCCTTTGTTTTTCAGATGGTATGGCTTGAGACTCCCTGGAAATATCTCAATCTTCAGGAGCAGCCTCCCCTCGATATTGTACACACTCGCGTTGAACGCAGGCGTCGGCTCAACCATGCTGTAGACTATACTAGATCCTCTCTTCCAGATCAAAAATCCCCATCTCGTCGATCCCGATGATCTCTCGGCTCTTATCGCGCACCCCGATTATGATAGAACCTCCGCCGCCGTTTGCAAAAGCGCAGGCGGTTTTTGCTATCGAGAGTGAACTTGGTGCAGCCTCTTTGAATTCGAGGGTTTTGCTTTCGGGCGAGGTGAGGAGTTTTTGGATAGACATTGGTCACTCTGGTTCCTGAAGTTTTTCATAATAAGTTTGCATCGTTAGAGATTATAATTTCCGGGTTTGGGAGATGGCACCGCATTTCGCAGATCACAGACACGAAATGGGATGAATCCCCAAAATTCCATGTAGTGTCAAAAGCCCATAAAATTAACGAAACTCTCCAGACAAGTTCCGAAGCGCGAGGTCAATCAATTTACATTTACCTGACACGAAGATCAAACAAAATCAATATCAGTAGACACTGCGACACACAAACCTTTTATTGACATACGCATAGTCACGTACAACCTTAAAAGTACAGAGGGTGTACGCATGATAGAAACAATACTGATATCGGCAAGGACGATCGATCAGGGCGCTACTCTCGAGGAGAAGACTTCACAGGCTTATTTTGATGCGGCTGCATACTGTGAGTTAAACGAAGGTAACCTCGAAGCGCTTGGAGTATCGGTCGACCAGAATGTAAAGGTCGCAACCGCTCACGGAACGGTTGTGGTGCCTGCAAAGATTGATGCACGGCTGCCGGATGACATAGTCTTCATCCCGATGGGACCGTGGGCGAATGCTATCGTCGATCCTGACACCTGTGGCTGCGGAATGCCTGGATTCAAGGGCGTGCCAGCAACGGTCGAGGCGACAACAGATCCGGTACTGAACATGAAGGATCTGATGGCGACATATAAGGAGTGACAAAAAATGCCAGTAATAAAAGACGTGGTATGCACGTTCTGCGGCTGTCTCTGTGACGACCTCGAGGTAACAGTCGAGGATAACAAGATCACAAAGGTAGGGAAGGCGTGCAAGCTCGGACGGGCAAAGACGATGGGAATGTTCCTGCACGAGCGGATCGAGAAGCCGATGATCCGCAAGAACGGCAAGGACAGCGAACTTGAGGAATGCTCGTACGACGAAGCGATAACGAAAGCGGCTGAGATTCTTGTCGCGGCAAAGCGACCGATGTCGTACGGATGGTGCTCAACGTCATGTGAGGCGATCGAGAAAGCAGTTGTACTTGCAGAGGAGACCGGATCGCTCTTGGACAGTACGGCAAACGTCTGTCACGGCCCAAGTGCGCTCGCCACTCAGGAGAAGGGCGCGCCAAGCTGCTCGCTCGGGACTGCAAAGAACTACGCAGACCTGATCATCTTCTGGGGATGCAACCCTGTGCACGCCCACCCGAGACACCAGACCCGGTACTCCACGATGGCGAAGGGAGCGTTCACACCGAATGGGAAGAAGGACAAGAAGATGGTTGTTGTTGATCCCAGGAACACAGATACCGCAAAGAAGGCGGATCTCCTGCTCCAGTTAAAGCCTGGGTCAGATTACGTGCTGATTGAGTCGCTCAGGGCTATTGTAAACGGGCACGCAGACATTTTGCCTGATGAGATTGCAGGACTTCCGAAGGCGAAAGTGATGGAACTGGCTGATATGTGTAAAGCTTCAAAGTTCGGGATCATATACTTCGGAATGGGTATCACACAGACCAGAGGCAGATACAAGAGCGGCGACAATGTAGCCTCACTCCTATCTGACCTGAACCAGACGAACAAGTTCGTGATGATCGGGATGCGCGGGCACTACAATGTGACCGGGTTCGGGCAAGTTGCGGCATGGGAGGCAGGATTCCCGATGGCAATCGACTTCTCACGAGGATCTGCGTACTACAACCCGGGCGAGACCGGAACAAACGATGTCCTCATGCGAAGAGAAGTGGATGCGTTTATCACGGGAGCAGCAGACCCAGGAGCGCACTTCCCACAGGAATCGATAAAACATCTCTACAAGATTCCGGCAATCCAGGTCGATGGGTACGCAAACCCGACAACAGAGTTCTCTGACGTTGTGATCCCGGCGGCGATCGCTGGTGTCGAATGTGACGGAACCGCGTATCGGATGGATGGTCAGCCGATTCGGATGAAGAAGCTGATCGAGACTACGTTCAAGACGGACGAGGAGATTCTGACAGAGATTATAGCGAAGGTTCGTGAACTGAAAGGGAACGGAGGTGCCTGAAATGGCTGAAATGGTTATCAAAAACGGCGTCGTATACGACCCGAAGAACGGCGTCGATGGTGAGAGAAACGAGATCTGCATAAAAGACGGCAAGATCGTGGATAATGTTGGAGCCGGAGCAAAGGTCGTCGATGCGGAGGGATGCCTCGTTCTGCCGGGCGGCGTTGACGGGCACACGCACTGCGCAGGCAAGATCAACACCGCGAGGATTATGAGCCCGCACGATATGCGGTATGCGCCGGTTGCAGGGTTATCAGGACCTGAGCCAAGAACGAAACTCCTGCGCCCGCAGGTCGGGTACAACACCCCGAACACTCATGGGATCGGGTATCGGTACTCAAAACTCGGATACACTACGATTGCAGAGGCTGCGATAACACCGATGATGGCGCGGCACATGCACGAGGAGTTTGAGTCGATTCCGATCCTTGACAAGCTCGCGCTGGTACTGCTGGGCAGCAACTGGCAGGTGATGCAGTACATCCAGGACGGCGACAGTGAGATGCTGAAGTCGTACATGGCATGGGCGCTGCTTGCATCCCGCGGGTACGGTGTCAAGATCGTGAACCCGGGCGGAGGCTCGAACTGGACATGGGGCAAGAATGTGTCAGGGCTTGACGACAAGGTGATCGACTTTGATGTGACGCCTGCGGATATACTGGTTGGGCTTGCAGAGGCAAACGAAGCCCTTAATCTTCCGCATTCGATTCACGTCCACTGCAACAACCTTGGCATTCCCGGAAACATCACGACAACGCTTGCCACGATGAAGCTTCTTGAGAAGGTGAAGGCATCGCAGGACAGGCAGGTCATGCATCTTACGCACATGCAGTTCCACTCCTACACCGGAACGTCGTGGATGGACTTTGCATCAGGATCGGACCAGATAGCGGATTACATGAACTCGCACGACCACCTCACATTCGACATGGGGCAGATGATCTTTGGTCCTGCTATGACGATGACCGCAGACGGTCCCACCGAGTACAGAAACGCACGGATGTTTGATGCGAAATGGAGCAACTATGATCAGGAACTTGAGGATGCCGGCGGCATTGTGCCACTCTCGTACACTCCCCAGCATTTCGCACATGCAACGATGTGGTCGATCGGACTCGAACTGGCACTGCTCGTGAAAGACCCGTGGAAGGTTATGTTCACAACGGATAACCCCAACGGCGGCGCATTCGTGAACTATCCTGAGGCGCAGGTGCTCCTGATGAGTGACAAGAAGCGGCAGGAAGTAATCGCGGGATTCCCTGACATGACAATGGACCGCATAAGCCTTCCGAACATTGATCGGGAACTGGACTGGGGCGAGATGACTGTGATGACCCGCTCGATGCCGGCAAAGATGCTCGGACTCGATGTGAAGGGACATCTCGGCGCAGGAGCAGACGCTGATGTTGCAATCTACGATGTCAAGCCTGACAAGGTCGATGTGTCGGTTGAGCACGAGGCGGTCAAGAAGGCGCTCAGCTTTGCGAAGTACACGATCAAGGGCGGAGAGATCGTGGTACAAGACGGCGAGATCATGGCATTACCGAAAGGAAAGGTCTACTGGGTCAACGCCTACGAAAACGGCATTGTGCAGGCAGAGAAGGACCGGCTGATGACCGACCTCGAAGAGCGGTTCAAGAAGTACTACAGCATCCAGCTCTCAAACTACATGGTCGAGGATGCGTACGTGCCGCGTCCAGTTGAGATCAGACCGGAGGTGGCGTAGATGCAGACAGTAACACTAACACCAAAAAGAAGCCCGACAATCTCGATCGAGGCTGAGATGATCACTCCGGACGCATTTGCCGGAAAGAGCGCGGCCGAGATCGGAGCGATTGGTGCATGGGAAGGAAACGAAGAGATCACGCTTGCAGACATCTTTGATGTCGCGGTCGATGGATCCGGTGACGCTGCGGACACGAAGATCATCATCGACGGCGATGTCCCGCGGGTCAAGAGGATCGGCGAGGCGATGACAGCCGGCGAGATCGTCGTCAAGGGCGATGTCGATATGCGCTGCGGAGCGCTCATGAGCGGCGGATCGATCACTGTTGAGGGTGATGCCGATTCATGGGTCGGACGCGAGATGACTGGCGGCGAGATCCTTGTGAAGGGCAACGCAGCATACTACGCAGGCGGCGGATACCGCGGAGAGACCTGCGGGATGCGTGGCGGAAAGCTCACAATCGAGGGCGACGTGCTCGATTATCTTGGCGAACACATGTGTGGCGGCGAGATCCTTGTGAAGGGTAATGCCAGGCTGCTTCCAGGAGTCCTGAACTGGAGCGGGACTATCACTATCGAGGGCGATACGACGCTTCCGGGCGGCGAGATGAAGAGTGGTACTATTTTCGTGAAAGGTAAGGTGCTCGAGATGTTGCCGTCGTACAAGGACGAAGGGACCGAAGAGGTCGATGGAGTTATGTACCGGAAGTATATCGGGGATCTTTCGCGTAATGGTGAAGGCGTGCTGTACGTGAGTGTGTGAAAGCACACTCACGGGGGTTCTTTTTTTGGAGGGGGCTGTCTGTGCGGTTGATATGTGTGAATGTCTGGAGTTAGGGATAATGTGGGCGGATAATTGCTAAAATAGGAGAGTTTATGATAGGGTGAGGTGTAGTGGGAAACAAAAATTAGTTTCATGAGGAAAATGAATGGTAGATCATGTAGAGCGGTTTATGAGCAAACCTAAGAAAAATAAAGTTATTGCTGTTGTTATTGTGTTATTTTTATCAGTAATTTATATTGGCGATTTTTTAGAAGGGGGTAATGCCATTTTACAATTAGGTACTGCCGGCACAATCGAATTTTCTAGTGATAGGACAGGATACC
>DAOURL010000126.1 GCA_030625165.1 Methanosarcinales archaeon
GGGGCGCCGACATCTGCGTTTAAATCGCAGCGGTCCCATCGTTTGCAGGAGATGCTCGATTATCAACATAGCTCCAGCCGGATGCATAAGAACAGTGGTTATGGTGCAGTGACACGCGCAATCACATAACCGCTTACAGGGGCGTTCGATCATGAATAAATTCACAGCAATTTTTGACGAGATGGAGACTGGTGGATCGGCAATGCCAAAAACTGCCCGGCGCAAATACATTTTTCCATAACTCCCTGACTAACAGCTACTCGGCAGACGCTTCCGCGCCCCTCGCCCGGGTTGTACCACCAGAAGATAACAGCCGCGGACGCGTTTCACAATCACCCCGCGAACCGCTCTGCTACACAGAAACGCGATGACCGGAATGACCATTCGCCCAACCGTTACTCCAAGCGAACCCCTGACGCGGTATGCGAATGCCGGCTCATGAAAGACCGGATGCAGCCGGACCGAGACAGCAGGAGAACGGGGCAGTGGGGCAAAAGCCGCGTACAAGAACCCTGATAACATGCCGGTCTCAGCAGGATCATTGAGTCCGAATGTTACGCGGCATGAAAGTTCCCTGAAATCGATCCTCTGCACCACCCTCCGCGCCAGCGCGGTCACAGGACGGTGCAGCGTGCGAAACAGTTCAAAGATGCGCCTGACATCCATTTCTTTCCCTGCTTCCGCCTCTTTACGGTCTTCTCGCCCGGTGGTTGCGAAACCATCGATTGTGCGGGATAGAAACATCCATCGCACCTCGATTCTCTGCACGGGATTCCCGCCAGGGTCTCGCTTCAGTTCAAACCGGCAGACGAACGGAACCCATAGCAGAAGCATCAGTGCAAGCGTAAACGTTGATACGACAAGCAATAAAAAAATAAGAAGAAGGGGGTGCAAGATATCACCCCCCTCAATCCTCGTCTGCGGATTTTTCCGGCTCCTTGCCCTTATCCTTATCCTTATCCTTCTCCTTCTTTCCCCTCATGGATTTTATCTTATCCACGACTTCAGGCACAGCCTCCATGATCTTTCCGATATCTATGCCCTTCCCTGTCGCTGGGAGCAGTTTGACCTCGTCTTCTGATACCACGAGGAATGCGACCGGCTCAATCTTTGCGCCACCGCCGCCGCCACCGCCGAAACCGCTCTCCTCGTCATGCTTGCACTCGCCGCCAGCACTGCCAAATCCGAATGACACCTTGCTGATTGGTATCACGGTTTTGCCTGCCACCGTGATCGGCTCGCCGACGATGGTCCTGGTGGTGACCAGTTTCTCAAGCTGCTCCACGACTTCCTGCATCAATTCTTCGACGCCCATTTTACCAACCTCGGTTAATCCTATTGCAAGCAAACCGGATAACACTCCCGGTTGCGTGAATTGGCGGCTTCTGATCGATGGTATTTCCACTCATGGCACCCACTGCTCCCGGGAGTGCCCGATCGATCCATGCTCGACAGTGACCCGGTACTTCGGGACAGTGATCGGCACCTGCGCGGTATGCCTGAACTGGTCTTTCTCCTGTCGCGGTTCGCTGTGGTTGTAGTTCTGGTTGGGGTTATTCATGTTTCTTACCTCATTTTGTTCGGACTGGTCTATTGATTGACCTATCCGATAATATATACGTAACTAATGGTACTTAAATATTTCGATAAATCGAAAGACTTTGTGATGCAAGAAGAATGCATACGAAAAGCGAACATGATCAATATTATATGTATATCCACATAAAACCACGGATTACACAAGATTAACACAGAAATCTCGTGTAAATCGGTGTAATCTTGTGGTTAAAATCCTAAAAACCACAACTTACCCGAGCAGGTACCGAAAAGCAAGGACACCCAATCCCGATTCAGATTATCCAAGGCAGATCTCGCAGTGTTCATCCTCCCGGATCTTCTTGCATATCTCACATATCCTCTGCGTCGGATCACCTACACCAACTCCGGCGATATCGTCTGCAAGATCGGTTATGGCAGCCCTGACATCATCCTGCAATTCGATCTTGGATCCCCTTTTGTTGGATACATACTGCGACACCGCTGCCTGCGTGATTCCAAGTATCTCTGATATCTCTTTCTGGGACATCGCCTTCGCGAGTTCTTTTGCCAGTTCGGATCTGATGGAAGGGAGCACATACCATACCACATTTTCGCAAGGGACTTTCATATTACGATCACAACCTTTATATACTTAACAATTGTTATGTTAGTCTGTACTCGTATATAAAAGTAGGCGTCGTCCGAATAAACGAGGTGATCCAGTGAGACTAAAATCATGCACCAAAAAATACAAAAAAGACACACACAGAGCGGTTCCTCTGGAGGAGACGCTCTCCCGCATCGAGTCGAAGATGGCGGTAGCTGGCATAACAAGGGTTGCTGATATAACAGACCTTGACCGGATCGGCATACCGGTCTTCTCGAGCATCAGACCGACCGCGGAGGGTGGCGCGATCTCGGTCTACAATGGGAAAGGGGCAACTCCTGCAGAAGCCATGGCATCGGCGATGATGGAGGGCATAGAGCGCTACTCGGCAGAGGTTCACGACAGGGAACTGGTGAGTGGGAGGTTCTCGGAATTGGGCAGTGCTGAAAACGCCCTTAATCCTGATGAACTGATCCTGCCGCACTCAACAGACCACGATCAGAGCATTCAATGGACCAGAGGATACGATCTGGCGAATGACGAGGAGATACTCGTGCCTGCAAGCGCCGTATTCCATCCGCTCCCACTCTCCAGGGATCACGCCGCACTCTTCCGGACGAACACGAACGGTCTGGCATCAGGAAACGAGATCGAAGAGGCGATATTCCACGGGCTTTCAGAGGTGATCGAGAGGGACGCATGGTCGCTTGTCGAGGCGTCCCGGAATACCGGTCCGAACATCACAAGCCCCAATAACGGGATGATCGGAGATCTCATGGATAGATTTTCGGATGCGGAAGTCTCGGTGCAGATCAAGGACATGACAAGCGACATCGGCATCCCGACGTTTGCTGCTGTCTCGGATGACATCCTGCTGAAAGACCCTGCGCTCCTCACGATCGGGATGGGTACGCATACGAATGCGTATGTTGCGATGTTAAGGGCGATAACAGAGGTTGCCCAGAGCAGACTGACCCAGATACATGGCGCAAGAGAGGACACCACAGTCGCAGAGTTTCGGACGAAGATCGGTTATGAGCGGACAAAGAGGCTCAACAAGTACTGGTTTAGCGCATCCGATGGAACCGGGGAGGGGGATGGAGATTTAGATGATATCACATCGTTTGAGAGCGACGATTTTCTGGATGACATAGAATACATGACCAGAAATCTCGAAGGTGCCGGAATGGATCGCGTGATCGTTGTGGACCTGACAAGGAGCGAGATCGATGTTCCTGTTGTCAGGGTGATCGTTCCTGGACTGGAGGTCTGTGCGATGGATTCCGAGCGGATCGGGACGCGGTGTAAAGATGAAAGGAACAAGAATCGTCGTCTTCGTAGGACCAAGCGTGGATAGAGAGACTGCAAAGGAAATCCTTGATGCGGAGTATGATGTAGAGTACCTGCCGCCTGCCAAGAGAGGGGACGTTTCCAGGGCGGCTAACGATGGCGCAGAGATTGTATGTCTCATAGACGGCGTATTTTTTCAGGATTCTGCGGTAGCTCATCGGGAGATCCTCTATGCTCTGAAGAAAGGGGTCAGGGTGATCGGATCATCGAGTATGGGGGCACTCAGGGCATCTGAACTGGATCTGTACGGGATGGAAGGGGTTGGAAAGATATACGAGTGGTACAAGAGCGGAAAACTTGTATCGGACGACGAGGTTGCTCTCTTCTTTGATCCGGTGTATTTCAAGCCACTCTCTGAACCACTGGTCAACATACGGTACAATCTCCGGATAGCGGAAGCAGAAGGGGTGATCGACAGAGATGCCTGCGAGAAGGTTCTAAGAATCGCAAAATCCCTGTACTTCCCTGACAGGACATACCAGCGGATACTCGATGCTGCGGGAGGTGTGATAGATGATGACGCTCTCAAGCGTTTCAGGAGGTTTATCGAAGCGGAGAAGAGGGATCTGAAGATGGAGGATGCGATCGAGGCATTGAAGAGGGTACGGGACATACACGAGGTCACGGCATGATAATCAAGGTAAAAGCATTCGCACGATTCAGGGAGGCATTCGGAAAGGAACTGGGCGTCGAACTGGACGGAACAGCCACCGTAATGGATCTGCTCACAGGGTTGTGCGCACCGCACGGCTCGCATGACATGATATTCGACGAATCCGGTGGAATCAAGAAGTATGTGAACATACTGGTAAACGGGAGGCACATCCAGTCCTTAAGCGGAATTAAGACCGAACTATGTGATGGCGACGAGGTTGCGATATTCCCTCCGGTGGCAGGTGGTTAGGATGATTAAGATCACAGAAGAGGATTTCAAGATCGGTGAGCTAATCGGGAGGGCGAAGCACCCTGATGCAGGCGCGGTAGTCACGTTCCTCGGCATCGTGCGGGACGACGAGATCGTTGGCATGGAGATCGAGGCGTATACTGAACTTGCCATGCAGGAACTCGAGCGGATACGAGACGAGGCACTCGGGCAGTTCGACCTGACCTCTCTTGACGTCATCCACCGCACAGGAACGCTTGCTGTGAGCGATAACATACTGCTCATCGTGTGCGGCGCCCCGCATCGGAAGGATGCGTTTGCTGCATGTGAGTATGTGATCGACGAGCTGAAAGAACGGGTGCCGATGTGGAAGAAGGAACTGTCAGAGGACGGTGGGAGATGGGTCGATGGATGAATCGGTCGTGATCCTCTGCACAGCACCGCCCGACCGATCAGAAGCGATAGCGAAAGCTCTTATTGAGGATGCGCTTGCAGCATGTGTGAACGTTACAGGGATCAGATCATATTTCAGGTGGGAAGGGGGATCGTGTGCCGAAAAAGAAGATTTGTTGATCATCAAAACGAGAAAAGAGAGAACGAAGGAGATCATTTCGAAGATAACCGAACTGCACAGTTACGAGGTTCCTGAGATCATCGCTCTTCCGATAATCGAAGGATATGGCAAGTATCTGGAATGGGTCGGGGAGGAGACGAGATGAGCATCTGTAAGTCGCCTGCAACTCGCGTGGACCCTGATTGCATGACAGAGACCATCGATGACGTCTGCATCGAGGAATCTTTTCAGTTATACTTAAACAACGAGTTCATCGGTGAGTTGATCGCAAGTCCCGCCCAGCTCGAGGAACTGGGGGTCGGTCATGTCATCTGTGAAGGGCTCGCATCCGGTGTTTCCGGTGTGCAAGTATCGGGGGACGAGATACGAGTGCACGCAGAGACGCCAGACGAGAAGTACGCGACCGAATCTTCCGTTACAATCGAAAAAGAGCATATTTCTGAAGTCATGGATTCGATCGTATCTGAAATCTGGGAAAGAACCGGGGGGGCGCACTGTTCTGTTCTCTTCTCTGACGGAAGACTGATTGCAAAGAGTGAGGACATAGGAAGGCATAATACGGTTGATAAAGTCGTCGGATACGCCATTCTTAATAATATCGATCTATCAACGTGCGTTCTCGGATGCAGCGGCAGACAACCGGCAGTGATGGTATCGAAAGCCGCCAATGCCGGCATCCCGATCGTGATATCGAGATCCGCCCCGACCGATAAAGGAATTCGCACTGCGGATCTGGCAGGAGTGACGTTGATATGCTTTGCAAGGGGGAACAGGTTCACGGTTTATGCCCATCCCGACCGGATCATACTGCATCAAGGATTGTGAGGACTATGCTGATAAGAGAGAGACCAGAGAGATACAAAAGGCAGATACTGCTACTTGGGGAGGACGGGCAAGAGCGGATCAGGGATGCAAACGTCTTTATTGCGGGCGCCGGCGGGCTTGGCTCTCCATCGGCAATTTATCTTGCGGCAGCAGGCATCGGCAGGATCGCAATCGCGGACTTCGATACCGTCGATCCGAGCAATCTGAACCGGCAGATCCTGCACTGGAGCAACGATGTTGCGCGGATGAAGATCGATTCTGCCAGAGAGAAACTGGCAAAAATCAATCCTGATGTCGAAATAGATGTCATATCAGAGAAGATCGATGAAGATAATGCCTCCGAACTCGTTGGCGGCTCTGACCTGATCGTTGATGCAATGGACAACTTTCGTGCAAGATACCTGCTCAATAAGGCGGCGATAGCAAGGAACATCCCGCTCTTTCATGGAGCGGTTCACGGATTTGTCGGGCAGGTAACAACCGTGATCCCGGGAGAGACTGCATGTCTGAGGTGCATATTCCCAAACGATCCGCCGGAAGGAGTTTT
>DAOURL010000149.1 GCA_030625165.1 Methanosarcinales archaeon
TTCGCAGAGTTTTTAGCCTCCTCCGCGTTCCTCTGCGCCCTCCGCGGTTAAATTCCCTGTTTGGTTCCGGTATGTCCCGGGTCAGGTAGTGCCGGTATAGGTGAAGTCTCATGATAGTGTTTTAGGTACTTGAGTAGTTACGAAAAAAAGAAGAAGGAGAAGTTACCTTCTCTTCGCAATCGCTCCAGCGTCTATGAAAGCGAGCAGCCCGATGAGCGTTGCAATCCCGATCGGGTAGTTGCATATACCACGAGAAAGATCCACTCAAGGGTTGGCAGCCCCCCTTGAAATCGCAAATCTATTAAGTTACACCACCTGAATACATGCAGGTGATACCATGAACATTATAGGAATATCAGGAAGCCCGACAAGGGATGGAAACAACGAAAAGATGATCGAGATGGCGCTTGCCGTAGCAGAGGACCGGGGGTTCGAAGTAGACAGGATCTTTCTCTCGGAGCGTACCGTTTCCCCGTGCACAGCCTGTGACGGTTGCAAAAATAAGAAAGAGTGTACTATTGAGGATGACATGGCGGAGATATATCCGCTGCTCGAAGACGCCGACGGGATCATTGTCGCTTCGCCAGTCTACTTCGGATGCATGACCGCCCAGCTAAAAGCGCTCCTTGACAGAACTCGCGTGCTCCGGAGGCAGGGGTTCCTGCTGTCGGGCAAGGTCGGGGGCGCGATCGCTGTTGGCGGCTCTCGCAATGGCGGACAGGAGAAGACGGTGCAGGCGATTCACGACTGGATGCACATACAAGGGATGATCGTGGTCGGCGACAACAACCATTTCGGAGGGATCGTACAGGTGCCGGCAGAATCCGATGAGGTCGGGATGCAGACCGTTAGGGGTACGATCGACAAGATCTGCGATGTGCTCGGGATGATCAAACAATGATGACAACAGAGACGACCAGGACGAATGCGCCGGAAGGGATAAAGCCGCGATTGATCGCATGGGAGATCACTGGCGCGTGCAATCTCGCTTGCGAGCACTGCCGCGGCTCATCCACCGAGAAGCCAGACCCTGATGAGTTATCCACAGACGAGGCGTTTCACCTGATCGATGAGATCGTGGATTTTGCAAATCCAATACTCATATTAAGCGGTGGAGAGCCGCTGATGCGCGATGATGTCTACGAGATTGCGCAGTACGGCACCGATAAAGGGCTTCGGGTGGTGCTCGCAACCAATGGCACAGCCATGACCGCGGATGTTGCGCACCGGCTCAAGGATGCCGGGATCGCAAGGATCAGCGTGAGCATCGATGGCGCGGACGCTGAGACGCACGATGCGTTTCGAGGGATGCCGGGAGCGTTCGATGGCGCGATACGCGGGATATCAGAGATTCTTGCGGCTGGCATCAGTCTTCAGATAAACACCACGATATCAAGGAAAAACATCGACCAGATCCCAAAGATCCTCGATCTCAGCATCGATCTCGGCGCAGACGCGTTGCATATCTTCCTGCTCGTCCCGACAGGGCGCGGCAGGGCGGAGGACGAGATACCTCCTGACGAATACGAACGGATCTTGAACTGGTTCTATGACCAGCGGAACACAGCCGGGATCCAGTTGAAGGCAACGTGTGCGCCCCACTATTTCAGGATCATGCGCCAGCGTGCAAAGGAGGAAGGGGTCACGGTCAGCGTGGAGACGCATGGTTTTGAGGCGATGACGAAAGGGTGTCTCGCAGGTACGGGGTTCTGCTTCATCTCGCGGACCGGCGGGGTTTATCCCTGCGGGTACCTGCCGGTTCTTGCAGGAGACATCAGGGAGGCAGGTTTTAAGGAGATATGGGATCATGCGAAGGTGTTTGAGGATCTACGTGACGAGAGCAGACTGAAGGGCAAGTGCGGAATCTGCGGGTACAAACGTGTCTGCGGCGGCTGCCGTGCCCGGGCGTATGCAGCGACAGGCGACTATCTCGCAGAAGAGCCGTACTGCATCTACAGTCCGCGGCAGGCACGGTCGGCGGTGCAAGGTGGCGAGGGGGCGGAAGATGAGACTTTTTAATTTCTTCTGGGTGGGTGACTTATGGCAACGAAGATCAACCACAGAGGTCACAGAGAGCACAGAGAGTTGCTTTTCTCTCTGTGTCCTCTGTGCTCTCTGTGGTTTTCCAAAACTCATTTCAGAAGGTGGTGTTTGAAATGACGTTTGAAGCAATTCCAGCCGTCGATCTCAAGGGCGGCAGGTGCGTGCAACTGGTGCAGGGAAAGCCGGGTACCGAACTGGTCTCGCTCCCTGATCCGGTATCGATCGCCCGCAAATGGGTGAGCCAAGGCGCAAAAACCCTGCATCTGATCGATCTCGATGGCGCCATCCACGGAAGGAGGGAAAACGCCCCAATCGTCAGGGATATATGCCAGCAGTGCGATGCGCACGTCCAGATCGGCGGCGGCATCAGATCGAGGGGGGATGTCGAGGATCTGCTCGGAATCGGGGTGGATCGCGTGATCGTGAGCACCGCTGCGCTTAAGAATCCTGAGTTTGTCAGGCAACTTGCAGATGAGTTCGGAAGCGACCGCATCATGGTTGCACTCGATTCAGCAGGAGGCGAGGTCATAATCGAGGGATGGACCCTGAGATCAGGACTAAAGCCGGTCGATCTCGGGATGAAATTCGAGAAACTCGGAGCAGGGAGCATATTATTCACAAATGTCGATACGGAAGGGTTACTTGGTGGAATCGATATCACACCGACCGCGGAACTGGTGCGGTCGGTCAACATCCCTGTGATCGCATCAGGCGGCATCACCACGCTAGCCGATATCGCTGCTGTCAGGGATGCAGGCGCGAAAGGCGCGGTCATCGGAAGCGCGCTCTATCTCGGGCGGTTCACGCTCGCAGAGGCGATCGGGGTGTGACACTGTCGATTTTCCACTGAAATCGCCATGCTCTTAGATTCTACCGCAAAGTGCGCAGAGCCACGCAGCGGATTAAAACGGTCTCGAAACTCTGCGCCCTTCGCGTTCGGCATTCGGCGTTGCTTCGCAGACCGCGGTGATAAATCACTTGATTTTCAGACAGTGCCTTGCCGAGGTAATCCTGACACCCGGACCACCCCCCATCGTTTCGATATATTTATCTGGTTTGAGTCATCTATTATCTATGATGTCGAAGAGAGTCATGATCGTAGATGATGCGGAGTACATGCGGGAGATGCTCGTAGACATTATAAGGACTTATGATGCACTTTCCGGGTATGAACTCGTGGGAGTTGCCGCCGATGGCGAGGAAGCGATCACAAAGTATCGCGAACTGGTGGATGCGGGGCTGCGACCCGATGTCGTGACAATGGATATCGTGATGTCGAAGATGGACGGGATCACTGTGATCAAGGAAATTAGAAAGCAGGATCCGGATGCACGAATCCTCGCGATCTCTGCGCTCGATTCGCCGGACACCATCGACCGAGCGATGAAAGCCGGAGCAAACGATTATATCACCAAGCCGTTCACTGTGACCGATCTGATGGATAAGATCCAGCATGTCGCAACGACTGCGGCTGAGACCGCGGGGACGGAAGAGGAACGTCTGCCTGTCCGCGAGAATGTGATCGCCGGAACAGTCGTCTCCAGCGATGATGGTCATGTGGTTATAACGGTGCAGAATGCCGCAATCGAGGCGATGTCGGATTATGCGGTCGATGAGCGGGTAAAAGTCCGCATATATCCTGGGAACATCGAGTTGCGTACCGAACCGGATAAAATGAGAAATCGACTGGAAGGGAGGGTTCTGGGGATTATCCCATCGACTCCGGTTTCGCAGGTAAAACTGGACTGCGGATTTGACCTCTCTGTGGACGTACCATCAAAGACGCTTTCTGAGTTGCATCTCGCGGTCGGTGACCGGGTTTACGCCACCTTCAGCGTGCTCTCTGTCAAGGTCACGCGATGACCTCCTCTATCCCGATCCGCGCAAACGCCGCCAGAACCGCATTCTTGTGAATCTCTGCTGACCTGTGAATCCCGCCACGAGTGCCGCGCACGGCACGGCACGGGTACTGCTGCACAAGAAGCCCTGCCTTCGAAGGCGCATCAGCAACCGGTGTGCCCACAAGCTGCGATGCCACCCACCAGCTTGCACCGCAGGGCGAACCCTTGATGACCCGGACGTCTGATATGACCCCATCAGCAACAGATATCCTGAACCTGGGTCTTCCGAGAACCCCTGCGAATTCATCGATGACCCGATCCCCGCATGGGACGAGCGCGCAGCAGATCTCGTCCGCATGGATATGTATCCGGTACCGGTCCCTGATCTTTTCAAGTTCGGATGTGTCGCTTCCTGAGACGATGATCGCACCAGCGCCTGACTCTGCTGCGCACGCTGCGAATGCTGGTGTGAGATCAGGATGAAGCGCAAAGATGATCACCAGATCAGACGCCAGATCGGCATCTTTCGTATACGGTTCGGTATCTTCGATGAAACCGGGCAGGTCCTCAGGGATCGGAACTTCCGTCACCTCAAAGTCGGTCTTCTCCCCAATTGTCCGGATTGCACGCTCTCCGTACTTTCCTCGCGAGACCACTGTGACCGAGATCATCGTTTTGTGATTGATCCGGGTGGCTATTAACTTGACCTCGCCATCCGGGGGGTAGATGGCGGTATCACGTAAGACCGACGATCCCTCCGATACGTTTACATCAGCAAAGACGCCCATCAAACAACATGGATATCATATTCGATGACATCGGGAGTTATCCGCTTCACGAAGGGCAGCGGGAACATGTGCATCAAGCATTCGCTGACGGGCGGTATGCCGACCCCGGGGTGACCGAAGCCATTCGCGACTGTATGCGCCAGAAGATCGCGGCAGGACTTGATGTCCCGACATACCCGCAGTTTCAGGATATGAACCAACAGTTCCTAAGGATCATCAACGATCCTGCGTGTGGCGAGGCACCTTTTCTCGTTAAGGAGGAGTCGGCAGAGATAATCGAACTCTCTGCCATCGAACCAGTTGCAAAGGAGTATCTCGAGAAGACGGGAGAGCGGTTGAGGATCAGGGTCTGTGTCACAGGCGCAGTCGAGCTATACCTGAAACAGTTTGGCAGCGCAGCATATCCTGACATACTTGACCTCTGTGCGC
>DAOURL010000123.1 GCA_030625165.1 Methanosarcinales archaeon
AAAGCCGGAGCAGGTCTGCCAGAGTGAGAACAAATGGGAATGCACCGATGCTTACTTTGAGAAGGAAGATCTAACACGTTATAACTTCGAGGTCCCGTCTTATGTCAGGGACGATGTCGAAGCCGAATTAAAGTTGATAGAAGCTCATTCCGGATTTGCAGATTCGCCTATATTCATTTACAAGGAAGATTACTCCCAGTATGTCCCGAGAGGGCACTATACCAGATCGGAAAAGTTAAAGAATTATTTCAGAGCGTTTATGTGGTACGGCAGGATGAGTATGCTCCTCAAGGGCTCGGATGCGATACCGCCTGGAACGACCGACCCTTATGATAAGGAAGGTCTCATCTCACGATACGATGCGCGAATCCAGACAACGGGCGCCTGCCTGACAGCATCCGAATTCGCCAACGATGGAGAACTGATGGGCGAGTGGGACCGGATATATTCGGTAACCGCTTTTTACGTGGGGCTCTCTGATGATCTGGGTCCTTATGAGTACATCGATGCACTAAACTCGGTTTTCGGCGGTTCATTCGATCCGGATAACCTGAATGATGAGACGATTGGGGAATTGAAAGTAAAACTTACAGAGTACGGATCGCCAAAGATCTACGGCGGGACTGGAAATTGTGTGGCATTCACCCAGGAAGAAGCGAACCAGTGCCTGAACAACACCGCAGGATTCAGGTTGATGGGACAGCGGTTCATCCCTGATTCGTACATGTTCACGAACCTTGTCGGCGCATACACAGGCGCCTACGAGGGCGATCAAAAACCGTTCACGCTCGTTATCAGCGCTGCCGGACCTATCAGGGGATTTCCCCGCGGTCTCGATGTCATGGCGCTCCTCGGATCGGATCGATCGAGGGAACTTCTGGACGAGCTGGATGACTCCAATTACAAGTATTATGACCGCCAGTATGGGGAGCTGGAGGATGAATTCGACTCCTTTGACGCAGCAGAGTGGAACAAAAACCTCTACTGGTCGTGGCTATTCGCGCTAAAGCCCCTGCTCAATGATCATGGCGCGGGCTATCCGACATTCATGCAGACCGATGCATGGCAGGACAAGGAACTGACCACGGCTCTAGCATCATGGGCAGAACTCAGGCATGATACGATCCTCTATGCCAAACAGAGTTACACGATGTTAGAGACTTCCATGCCGCCACAGGATGAGAAACCGGTCGTCGGATATGTTGAACCGGTTCCCGAGTTCTACAACCGGTTGCTTGCGCTAACAAGGATGACGAACAGCGGTCTTACAGAGATGGACGTTCTGGACGCTTCATCAAAGCACAGACTGGCAAACCTCGAGAGCATACTTGCAAGACTTGTCGATATCTCGTCAAAGGAACTTGAGAACGAGGAACTCTCAGAGGACGATTACGATTTCATAAAGAATTTCGGTGACAATTTAGGTGGCGTCATCGCTGATGTCGATGATAAGGCGAAGAAGACGACAATCGTCGCTGATGTGCATACCGATGGCAATACGGAGCAGGTTCTCGAGGAGGGTGTGGGCTACGTCGATCTGATCGTTGTTGCATACAAACTCCCTGACGGAAGAATCCTTGTGGGCGCTGGTCCGGTCATGAGTTACTACGAGTTTAAGCAGCCGATGGATGACCGGCTCACGGACGAGGCATGGAGGGAGCTTCTGGATTCAAATCCGCCAGAGAGACCGGAATGGACATCAAATTTCGCTGAAGATTGACGCAGAAGACCAAACCGCCCCTTAAACCGCGTTACACGGAGCAGACGAACCGCCACTCAAGCACATGCAGCAAAGATTTGAATTACGTGCCTGTTCAATAACTTGTGGCAATTCTCCGAGATCTCTGCGCTCTCGGCGGCGATTCCGCAAACCCCCTGCGATATTGAGCGTGTTCCGAATTACGCCAATAAACCATTAATTCTCTGTATACATTCATTAGAATTAAAATAAACCTCGACGATCAAAAATTCAGGATGCCCCGGGACGATTTCATCGATCAGGTATGTCACATTCATATCGCGAGACCATGCATGGTCGGCAAGTATGTTTGTATCTGACATTCCGCAGGTCGCCATCCATTTTCCATAATTTCTACTGATAATGGTTTTGAATATCCACAAAATATTATTTTTATAATGTAGTGGCACAACCGATCCGATTTCAACAGGGAATGCTTTTACATGTTTGTGTATACTCGACACCGGCATAAACTGCGGTTTTCAATCTTTGCGTCTCCGCGCCTTTGCGCCTTTGCGTTTCCTCTCCAATATAACGCAAAGTCGCAAAGACGCGAAGGGAGTTATCTCCATCGTCACGTCTTTCGTGTTGTTGTGCATCCGACTGGCATACGCAAAAAAGCTCAATTTGTGGCGGTGCGGAGTATAACAATATGCATTTTAATAAAGCGATTATCTTCAAAAACCAAAAATCGCAAACATTAGCCACTATTTGCCATTTTGTAAAAATAGATCTTTTTGTAAAAACACGTGCGGAATATAAGTTGTATCGATGACCCGTGTTACATCTGGGATAATTCCCTCTTTATCCTTTTCAATCTCACTTCTAATGGTTCTGATAGTTTTATCCATGATAAGGCACCCGCACTCTCCTTTGCCAACCTTTTAAGTTCTTCTTTCGTTGGTTTTTTATCGGTAATGAGATCACCTGTTCGTTCGTGCATCGTTACGACATCTTTCCAGAAGTGGGTGTGACGATTCCACTTAAAAAAGCGACAGTGTCAGTCACAGTTCACCCGCCTCCCAGAACAGCCCCCAAAAACTCCCCGGTATACGACCCCTCTGCCATCGCGATCTCTTCTGGCGTCCCTGCAGCAACAACATACCCTCCGCCATCGCCGCCTTCGGGTCCCAGATCGATGATATGGTCAGCCGACTTGACGACATCGAGGTTGTGCTCGATCACAACAACGGTGTTCCCCATCGCGACAAGGTCGTTTAGCACATTGATGAGCTTCTGCACGTCATGGAAATGGAGCCCGGTCGTCGGCTCGTCAAGGAGATAGATCGTCCGTCCGGTCGCCCTCTTCGAGAGTTCCCGGGTCAGTTTGATCCGCTGGGCTTCCCCGCCTGAGAGCGTCGTCGAACTCTGCCCCAGTTTGATGTAGTCGAGACCGACCCTTGAGAGGGTGACAAGCTTGTTCCTGATGGATGGGGTATTCTTAAAGAGTATAGCCGCCTCTTCGACACTCATACCAAGGACATCAGCGATCGATTTGCCCTTGTATCTCACTTCGAGCGTCTCCCTGTTGTAACGCGTGCCCTTGCACTCCTCGCACTCGATATAGATGTCAGGCAAAAAGTTCATCTCGATCTTGATGAGCCCGTCGCCCTGACACGCTTCGCATCTGCCGCCCCTGACGTTAAACGAGAACCGTCCGGGTTTGTATCCACGCAGTTTCGCTTCCTTCGTCCCTGCAAAGACCTTTCTGATCTCGTCAAAGACCTTGGTGTAGGTGGCAGGGTTGGAGCGGGGCGTCCGCCCGATCGGGCTCTGGTCGATCACGATGACCTTGTCGATCGGAGAATCGAAGAATAGGTCATCAAACGCGCCCGGCATAGCCCTTGACCCGTAGATCTCTCTTGTCAGGGCTTTATAGAGGGTGTCGTAGATGAGCGTTGACTTTCCGCTCCCTGAAACCCCTGTAACGACCGTGAGAAGACCGATCGGGATATTTACATCGATGCTCTTCAGGTTATTCTCCCGGCAACCGAGAATCCTGACGTACCTCCTGCCCTGCCTCCGTTTTCGCGGCGTCTCGATCATCAGATCCCCTGATAGATACCTGCCGGTCAGCGAGTCAGGGTTCCGCTCGATCTCATCGGGAGTTCCCTCTGCCACGACCTCGCCGCCATGAAGCCCTGCGCCAGGACCCATATCGATGACATAGTCTGCCTGCCTGATCGTCTCCTCGTCGTGCTCGACCACAATGAGCGTATTTCCCATGTCGCGCAACTTCTTCAGGGTATCGATCAGTTTGCGGTTGTCACGCTGATGAAGCCCGATCGTGGGTTCGTCGAGCACGTAGAGCACTCCTGTCAGGTTGGAGCCGATCTGGGTTGCAAGCCGGATCCGCTGCGCCTCGCCGCCTGAAAGCGTGCCTGCTCTGCGTGAGAGCGTGAGATAGCCAAGACCCACCTTCTCAAGAAAATCCAGCCGTGAACGGATCTCTTTTAGCACCTGATGTGCAATCTCGCTTTCTTTGTCGGTCAGGCGAAGATTCTCAAAGAACTCGATGCAGTTCGTAATCGAGAGGTCGGTCACATCGACAATCGACCTGTCCCCGATCCGAACCGCAAGCACTTTCTCCTTGAGCCGCTTTCCTTTGCATCGCGGGCAGGCAGATATCCGCATGAACTTCTCAAGCTCCCGCCGTCGGTAATCGGACTTGGTCTGTCCGTAGAGCCGCTCTGCCTGCGGAAGCAGCCCTTCCCATGTCCCTTTGTGCGACCAGTATGCATCCCCGTTCTTCATGGTCATATCGAACTTCACAGTCTCACTCGATCCGTACATCAGCACGCGATACTGCGCCTCTGTTAGGTCGCTGATGGGTGTTACGATGTCAAAGCCGAAATGCCCGGCAACAGCCGCGAGTTGCTGCACGCGGTAGCCGTCAAGGAAGTTGCGGTACATCGCAACAGCCCCGTCAGCCATGGAAAGCCCAGTGTCAGGGATTATCAGGTCGGGATCGAACTCCATCTTGATGCCGATGCCGTTACACTCCTCGCACGCGCCAAAGGGGCTGTTAAACGAGAACATTCGCGGCTCTAATTCTTCAAAGGAGATGCCGCAGATCGGACAGGCAAGACTTGCAGAGTATGCCTGTTCGCTTCCGTCCTCGCCTGCCACGATGATAAGCCCGTCAGACCGTGCAAGCGCGTTTTCGCATGACTCGGCGAGGCGTGACCTGTCACTCACACTGAGCCGGTCGATCACGATCTCGATGTCGTGCTTGACGTACCGCTCAAGCACAATCTCGTCGTCGGTCCGGTGGATCGTCCCGTCAACCCTGACACGTGCGTATCCCTCGCTGTTCAGGTCTTTGAAGAGTTGCTGGTACGTGCCCTTCTTCTGCCTGACGACCGGAGCGAGGATCGTGATCATTTTGTCGGATTCGCCGGATTCGCCTGATCCGTCTAATTTGTCTGATTCACCTGATCTACCCGACCCCCCGGATCCGCCCCATTCGGATGCGATCGTGTCTGCTATCCGCTCTGGCGACTGCGACTCGATCCTGACCTCGTGGACCGGGCAGTACGGCACTCCGATCCTTGCAAAGAGCAGGCGCAGATAGTCGTAGATCTCGGTTACCGTGCCCACAGTACTCCTCGGGTTCTTGGAGGTCGTCTTCTGCTCAATCGAGATCGCAGGCGAGAGCCCTTCGATCGTATCGACGTCTGGCTTGCTCATCAGACCAAGGAACTGGCGGGCGTACGCAGAGAGCGACTCGACGTACCGCCGCTGCCCCTCTGCGTAGATCGTGTCGAACGCAAGCGTTGACTTGCCTGAGCCGGAGACGCCGGTTATCACGATCAGTTTGTCCCGCGGGAGCGTTACCGCGATGTCTTTGAGGTTGTGTTCCCGCGCTCCTTTGATGATGATGATGTTTTTCATTGCTGCGTAAAATAGCAGGGGTGAGAGGTATTAATTTTTTCTCGAGGCAGGGATTGTCACATTATGTGTGCCCGGGTTATGGCTCATCTGTTTCTCTGATCCATAGTGTTTCGGCAGATATTTTCCGGTTCTGTTGTTTTCTGTGGTCGCTATCGGTAGCCATCACGTTGTAGTGATTGCAGGCGTCACTCCATCGTTTTTGCGCTTCTCTGCGACTTTGCGACCTTGTGTTATATCAGAGGAACGCAAAGGCGCAAGGACGCGATGGCGCAAAGAATGAAAAACCCCTTCTTTTGGTATCCTTTAAAAAAACCACAGAATTCATCAGAATCAGGATATTTTATCCGTATGCGTTTTTTCTTGGTAGTATCCCATATACGAAAATCGATTTTTCTTCGGTATCCACCCTGTAAATAATCCTCCATTTACCTAATCGCACCCTATAAACGTTTTTAAAACCTTTAAGTTTTTTAACGTCTAATGTATTTGGTGTAAACGAATATCGGAGTTCGTTAAGTGCTGCTTCCACCCGATTTTTCGATTTTTCAGGTAGTTTGTTGTAACTCTTCGTGGCGTTTTTTGTTAGACTGATGTAGTACATTATAGTTGCTCGCTTTCAAAGTCTCCCAATCCACATATTCACCCGCTGCAAACTGTTGTTCACCTTCTCGGATGGCTTCTATCTCATCATCCTCCGGCTCTACCTCTAAAATCTTTGTTCTACCCATCTCGGCGTTCAACCGCTGCATGATCCACGCCCGGATCATGGTTCGTGTGGGTATGTACTGCGCATCCGCAATCTCTTTCAGTTC
>DAOURL010000245.1 GCA_030625165.1 Methanosarcinales archaeon
CCGCCATCTATGCTGTACGACATATTTCCAAGTCCGTCCCCGTCCGGATCAGCACCTGTATAGTTGCTCCAGTAGTTTCCGCCGATGGAGGGTCCGCCGATTATATTTAGTCCGTCGGTTACGGTGGTGTTCCACCGGTTGAATCCGTCGTCGTAGACGTTGTCTGCGTTGCTCCAGTAGTTGTTGTAGATCAGGTTGTCGCTCGAATCGCATAGTTCGATGCCGTAATAGTAGTCGTTGCTCGATGCGGTGTTTTTCAGAAGTATGTTGTTGCTCGAAAACTTCAGATAGATGCCGTCGTAGTCGTTCGAGCTGGCGGTGTTGCCTGTGAGCATGTTGTTGCTCGAATCGTATAGGCTGATGCCATCACCATCATTGTTCGATGCGGTATTGTTCAGAAGTATGTTGTCGCTCGAAAAATACAGGCGGATGCCGTCATGGTTGCCCGATGCGGTGTTGTTCGGAAGTATGTTGTCGCTCGAATCTTCCATGTAGATACCGCCCCAGTTGCCCGATGCATTGTTGTCAGAGATGTTGCAGTGATCTGCTCCGTTGAGGTAAATCCCTGCCTTGCCAATTCTGGTTGCTCCGGTCACATTGAATCCTGAGATGTTCACGTAATCGGTAGTCACCTCGAAGACGTGATCGCCCGAATCTGCCGCGGTCACATTCACCACCTCCGCGCCCTCGCCTGCAAGCGTGAGATGCGCGGTCACAATGTCTACGTTCTCGGTGTAGCTGCCACCCTTGACGCATATCGTATCACCGCTGCTCGCGTTATCCGCCGCATCCTGTATCGGTGCTTTGCTCGCGTTAAACGCGCCACCGTCGCGCCACCAGCCGCTCGTGTTCACGCAGATGTCGCCACAGTCGCAAGAGATCATGGCTGCCGTAATAAGTGCTTTAACCAAACCATATCCATACGTGCCGTCTTTCCCTGGATCTCCTAAATCTTGTGCCGTTGATTGCAGTTGCAGTCTTACATCTTCATTGTTCACTATCCCATCGCCATTAACATCCGGCAGGTTAGCTGAAATGATGAGAGCGGCTGTTCCAGCCACATGAGGGGCTGCCTGGGAAGTTCCGCTCAAATTACCATAACCATCGCCACTGGTAGTAGACATTATATTCACACCTGGAGCAGCTAACTCAACCTCCGGACCTATAGGTGAAAAAGATGCTCGGCTATTATTCAGATATGTGGCTGTTACAGCTATCACAGAATCGTACCCGGCTGGATAGGTCACATTTCCACCATCGGTATTTCCAGCCGCTGCCACCAGAAGCACACCTGCATCGGATGCATTACGACAAGCTTTTCGAAGCGATTGAGAATCCTCACTTGTACCAAAGCTCATAACGACCACATCCATATCATTCTCTACCGCCCACTCAATGCCAGCAATCACCCAGCTTTCAAGACCATGGCCTGAACCACCCATTACTTTAACAGCATAGAGGCTGGCATTTGGGGCTACGCCTACCACACCAATCCCATTCCCCTCAGCAGCGATGATGCCTGCCACGTGGGTGCCATGGCTATTGTAGCTATCATCAAA
>DAOURL010000112.1 GCA_030625165.1 Methanosarcinales archaeon
TCATCATTTAATGAGAAGTCATACAGGAGTCAAATGGCTGAAGTGGTTATCATCCGAAACAGAGAACAAAGTCATCTGTGGGGCCGATTTTATGAAAGCTCCAAGGATGTTACTTGAAGCGAGACGCAAATCCTTGTATAGGGATATGCCTGTCCCTGCCGGCTGGCATGAAGCTTATGGTGAAGGCAGAGCCAGTACCGATCATTACTGGAACTTGGCTAAGAGAATCTATAAAAGCATGAAACTGGACGATCACAGTGGTGATTAGTATGAGAAAATTTACTTGAAGTAATACTGTGGTAGGCGAAATTAATTCAGGAAAACACATCATTTTCTACTTTCCATCGAGCTTCCCGAACACAACGAATGAGGTGCAGAAATTTTGGGACCAGTTTTTACTCGGGCACAGTATTCATTACCATACGATTCGTAACAAGTCTTAATAAAAACCACATCAGTTCAATCGTACATGCCTGAACGAAAACTGATTATTGAAGTCGAGATCAACGATGACGCAGTCAATAGCATCGAAGATCTCGAACGGGAGATTCTTGCCCAGGACATCTGCGGGCAGGCGGCAAGGAAGTATCTCGACAGTTTGCAGGATGATATGGCGCAACAAGCGAAAGTGAGAAAGGGAAGCAAAAAAATACACATCAAAACACCCCATTTTGAATTTGGCTTCCAGGCAAAGAGAGCGCTCGATGGAATGGGGAAAAAACGTTCATAGTGCCTTATTTGCACAATCGAGATAAAACTCTGCTCGATTCCATACACTATCCCCCATGGAAGTACCTCTGCACAATAGTCTCGTTTTCGGAGGCATCTTTTCTGATTAACATCTTACAGGGGATTAAAGTGAGCTCTTTTAAGTTAAAGAAGATATTTTACGAAAGCGATACACTTCCTGTAAGAAATCCAATTTATTCGCAATACAACGGTCAAACGATCGATGCCATAATCATAGATGACACCAAGTCAAAGAGGAGGTCGGGCGGTCGTCCCAGCATCAAAGGCGCGTTGGGACTCGATTTAGAAACTGGAGAAGAGTTCCTACTATACCTGGGCGCGGTCAAGAGTTGGTCAGAGGTTTTATCCTACATTCAGGGGAATTACAACATTTCTGACGAAATGTACGCTATTTGCGACGGAGATGATAACTTACAACAACATTTAGAGGATTGCGGCTACAGAATCCAGCAGTGTACGAATAATTTTGTCAAAACATCGATGTACTACCTGTGGAAAGAGCAATATCCAAAAGAGGAGCGAATGAGGATCAAAAAAGAGATAAGCGGGATAATTTCTGCGTTGAAGAACTCGGTGAAAAAGCACAGAATAGATCGTAATTTTGCAAGGATCGAATGGAGAATAGATACCACTCAAAAAGAGTTGCTGTCAATCGCTAATAAGCTGTTATCAAGAAACAAAGGCAGTAATACTGCTAAATTCATTCTTAGAACCGATGGTAAAGTAACACTCTTCGCAGAATTGACAACAAGAGGAATACAGATCCCTGACAACAATAATCACGTCGAAAACCTTATGGGGATCGTTGGGCAGAGAATAAAGAAGAATCATCAGTCATGGGTCGATAAAAATCTGGAAATTATGGTGAACACTATCTGGCAGATAATCTCGTAGGCGATGGTTCGGAACATGTACTATTGGGCATCCTGGATCCTTGCCAGTGTTACTGGAATTTTCGGTCAGATCCCCAGTGCCCCAAATTGATACTGGTCCCGAAATTTTACCAGCCTCTACGAACCCTCATATCCCTATTAAATCCCTTGGTTGATTCCAGCAAGTTGTGGATCGGTATAGAATTCTGATTGAAACCCCGTTAACGCTCGATAAGTTGGCAGTCCGGTTCCATCGTTACACTTAAGTAGAATGATGCCGATGATTTGCGTGTTCGCTATGAATACACAATCGGTAAAGGTGTTTCCAGTGGAAGAGATAACAGGAATCAATAGCGGTTTTTTAAATAGACCATTGGATAAGGATTAGAATTAGTAAAGAATTAGTAAAGAAGGAGATCGTATGGAAAACGAAGAAATACGTATCGGTGTCTTTGTCTGTGAATGCGGCGTCAACATCGGAGGGTATGTTGATGTTCAGGCAGTGGCAGATTATGCGCTGACCCTTCCGGATGTCGAGTATGTGAAGATCAATAAGTTCACATGCGCGGATTCGGGGCAGGCAGAGATACAGATCGGTATCAAAGAGCACAATCTGAACCGGGTGATCGTTGCCGCGTGTACACCGCGGACACACGAGCCCACGTTTCGGGCGTGCTGTAAAGAGGTTGGCGTCAACCCGTACCAGTTCGAGTTCGTGAACATCCGTGACCAGTGCTCATGGATTCACATGTGGGACCGGGAAGGCGCAACAGCCAAGGCAAAGGACCTCGTCAGGATGGGTGTTGCCCGTGCAAGACTGCTCGAACCACTCGAGGAGTCATCCGTACCTGTTGACCAGAACGTGCTCGTGATCGGCGCAGGTGTCGCAGGCATGCAGGCAGCAATCGACTTTGGCGACATGGGATACAACGTCTACCTCGTCGAGAAGGAGCCGTCGATCGGTGGCAGGATGGCACGGTTCGACAAGGTATTCCCGACAAACGACTGCTCGATCTGCATCCTCGGACCGAAGATGGTCGAGGTTGCACGAAACAAGAACATCAACATCATGTCGTACGCCGAGGTAACAGATGTAGACGGCTTTGTCGGCAACTTTGAGGTGACTGTGATGCACAAGCCGAGGTACCTCGACACCTCCATCTGCACGGGCTGCGGAGCATGTCAGGAGGCATGTCCTGTGGAGGTGCCGAGCGAGTTCAATGAGAACTTCGGAATCAGGAAAGCGATCTACATCCCGTTCCCACAGGCAGTGCCGATGCGGGCAGTACTTGACAAGGAGAACTGCATCGGATGCAAGGCGTGTGAGAAGGCGTGTGAGGCTGGAGCGATCAGGTATGATCAGGAACCGATCTACGAGAAGCTCAAGGTCGGTGTGATCACGGTCGCGGTTGGAATGGATGCGTTTGATCCGCTGCCACACAACAACTACGGCTACGGATTATACGACAACGTGATTACCACAATGGAGTTCGAACGACTCTTAAATGCTGCAGGTCCAACAGGTGGGCATGTGGTGCGACCATCTGATGCAGTCGAGCCGATAACGGTCGGATTCATCAACTGCGTCGGATCAAGGGATGTTAACGAGAACATCTACTGCTCCGGAGGAGTTTGCTGCATGTTCTCAATCAAGAACGCGCAGCTCTTAAAGGAGAAGCGACCTGAAACGAACCATTACGTCTTTTACATGGACATACGCGCGACCATGAGGGGCTTTGAGGAGGCGTACAACCGTGCACGTGACCTTGGTGTCAAGTTCATCAGGGGCAAGCCTGTCGAGATCACAGAGATGGAGAACGGAAACTTAGTCGTGAGAGTCGAGGACACGCTGAAAGGCGAGATCATGAACGTGGAAGTGGATCTTTTAGTGCTTGGAACCGGACTTGTTCCGAATCAGGGCGTCCGTGATATGGGAAGCATCCTCAAGCTGCCAAGATCGACTGATAACTTCTTAACAGAACTGCATCCGAAGCTTGCGCCTGTTGACACGACGACTGACGGCGTATTTGTGGCAGGATGTGCGGCAGGTCCAAGGGATGTTGCATACTCGACCGCTCACGGCAGTGCAACAGCAGGACGTGCGACGAGACTTCTTTCGGTGGGATCGGCTCCGATCATGGGGATCACCGCAAGAATCAACGAGGACACCTGCGTGGTCTGCGGCGTCTGTGTGGACAAGTGCCCGTATGGAGTCTTCGAGATCGTCGGAACGAACGGCGACCGTCGCGTAAATGTTGTCGAGGCGCTCTGCAAGGGATGCGGCACCTGTGTTACCGCGTGCCCGACAGGTGCGCTCGAACAGAGCCACTTCAAGAACGATCAGATTCTTGCGCAGGTCAAAAACGTCCTCGTGTACGAAGGAGGTGAGTAGGATGGCAGAAGTAACAGAAGAATGGCAGCCAAAGATCGTGATGTTCTGCTGTAACTGGTGTTCGTACGGAGGAGCTGACTCCGCAGGAATGGGCAGGTTCCAGCAGCCGCCAACGGTGCGTGTGATACGAGTGATGTGTTCTGGCAGGATGGACCCGGTATTTATCTTAAATGCGTTCCTTGAGGGCGCAGACGGTGTTATCTTCTCGGGATGCCACATCGGAGACTGTCACTACGTGAACGGCAACTACAAGGCAACGGTCAAGTACAAATTCTTAAAAGCGATGGTAAACGAGCTCGGACTCGAGGATGAGCGGCTCAAACTCGACTGGATCTCAGCATCAGAGGGCGAGCGGTATGCAGAGGTCGTAACCGAGTTCACAGAGCAGATCAAGAAGGTTGGACCAAGTCCACTCAAGCCAGAAGGGGTGATTTGAATGGAGGTAGGAGATTGCTACATCGGATGGGCGACGGACGAGGATATCAGAACCCGCGGCGCATCAGGAGGTCTCGTTACCGCAATGCTTGCAGCAGCACTTGAGAAAGGGCTTGTGGAAGCGGTGGTTGTGCTCAAGAAGCTCGGAGAGTTCGAGGCGGTTCCAGTCGTGACATCGGACCCCGAAGAGGTGAAAGCAGCAGCCGGGTCGATGCACTCGGTCCCGATCGTCTTATCACGCTATCTTGACTACGGAACAAAGGTTGCGCTCCCTGCAAAGCCGTGCGACGCAAGAAGCACGATTGAGCAGGCGAAGAGAGGGCAGGTGGACATCGATACGACATACATCGTGGGGCTGAATTGCGGCGGCACGATGCACCCGGCAGTGACCCGGGATATGCTTGATGTGATGTACAAGCTCGACCCTGCGGATATCGAGGGCGAGGAGATCGACAAAGGAAAGCTGATCTTCGAGACAAAGGACGGAAAAGAACACGCAATCAAGATCGACGAGCTCGAAGAAGAGGGCTACGGACGGCGTGAGTCCTGCCAGTACTGTGATGTAAACATCCCGACGATGGCAGACATCGCCTGCGGAAACTGGGGCGTAATCGGCGACCTTGCAGGGAAAGGGACATTTGTCGAGATCAACACCGAGAAGGGAATTGAGATACTAAAGAACGCAATCGACGCCGGAGCTGTCGAGATCACACCAGCTGACGATAAGGGCAAAGCGATCAGGGCGAAAGTGGACGGCGCAATGATGAATGTTGCAGCGGCAGCAAACAAGAAGTATCTTTCACCGATTGAGGGAAGCCACCTTGACTACTACATGAACGCACTTTCCGATTGCATCAACTGTGGTGCATGCAAGACGGTCTGCCCGGTATGCGCATGTGGCGAGGGTGCGAAGTGCACCGATTTCAGTTCGGCATCAGACACATACAAGATGTCGCTGTTCCATCTTGTGCGGTTCGTGCACCTTATGGACTCATGCATCGGATGCGGGCAGTGCACCGATGTCTGTCCTGTGGATATTCCGCTGACGCACATCTACCAGAGGTTCGCAGTTCCGATGCAGGAGGAGTTTGAGTACAAACCTGGCATGGACATGACAACACCGCCGTTCTTCGGAGTTGACCTTATTGAGGAGGGGCACTGAGGTGCGAGGTGATTTAAATGAATGAGAATATATTTACCACAGTATGTCCGGGCTGCTCGATTGCGTGCGGAATGTACGTTCGCGAAAAGGACGACGGCACATTTGACATCGACTGGCGCAAGGATGCAGTCGTTAACGCAGGCAAACTCTGTAGATTCGGAGTGAGACTGTCAGCGAATCTTATGAATGCAACCTCCAAAGTTGATGGAAACGAGGTCGAGTTCTCAGACGCGGTCACAGCAGCAGGAAAAGCGATCAGTGATGGAGCCACTTTCGTATCGGTTGGAAACACGACGTGTGCAGAACATCTTGCACTCATGAAGCTTGCAGGGAGCAAAGGCGCAGTTGTGAACACCGGAATGGGTGCGTTCTCATCTATTCCGGCTGAATGCCACCCGACGATGGGTGTTGGAATTCCATTCGACGCAATCGAAAGTGCGAAGAAGATCATACTCTTCATCGATCCGTACGAACAGTATCCTCTGCTCGTGCGCCGGATTCTTGCAGCAAAGAAGAACGGAGCAGCGGTAACAGCGGTCGGCTGGAAGGCGGTAAGTCTTGCTGATGACAACAAGACAATCGATCCTGCCAACTACGAGTCTGAGCTTGCTCTTGACAGTGATTCGGTGATCATCGCAGAACTAAACCCGAGCACCGATCCTGAGCGTGTGATGGTACTCTTAAACCTTGCGAAAGCGTCAGGGGCAGCGATCATGTTCATGAAGCCGTTTGTAAATGCAGTCGGATGCGACCTTGCAAGCAAGAAGACCGAGCAGAAGAGCCTTGACCAGATCATCGCAGAGATTAACGATGGCAGCATCAAGACGCTTGTGTGCCTGGACTCTGACCTGATCGAGATCATGCCAGACGAGACCGCTGTGCGAGAGGCACTCGGGAAACTGGACAACCTGATCGTGATCACGTCACGGACAAGTGCGATCACTGATGTTGCAAAGATCGTTGTTGCAACCGAGCCGCTCTACAAGAAGGCAGGAACCATCGTGAACGCAGAGGGTAGGGCGCTTCATAACAGCGGCGAGGGCACAGACGGCATCGATGCGATCGGAACGATGCTGGGTCAGCCAGTTGGCATGTACGATGAGGTACACGCGGCTTTGCTTGCGACTCTTGGCATCGACGCGGTGGACGAGCGGGTCATTCCTGCGTACGAGAAGCCGGATTATGCGGCAATGGATGCGAACCCGACAGCAGAGGCGGTTGAGACTGCACTTGTGTATGCGGGAGGTCCGTTCTTATGGAACGGTATGGTCGATGACAACGACTTTGTCGAGATGAATCTCGATATGGTGCTTGCAAACTCGCTCCTGAAGGGAATTCCTGCGAAGATCACGTCTGATGCGGGCGAGGCTGCGGTCAAGTTCAAGGTCTCAGATGTTGCGCCGGGCGTCGTGCTCTCGAATGTGAAGCTTCCGATGACGACTGGAATGGTAACGAGTGTTACGGTCTCGAGGTGATTGGAATGGCAGAGAAAGAGAAGCTATCAAAGGAAGAGAAGGATGCGCAGAACGCTGTAATCAAGGAGATCATGGCTGAGTTCGGTCTTGAGGGTGTCACGAAGAAGCGGCTCGTCCGGTTCATCGGAGATAAAGAGAACTGGGA
>DAOURL010000111.1 GCA_030625165.1 Methanosarcinales archaeon
AAATTCGCAATCTTTGTGTCCCTCTGTGTACTTTGTGGTTTAATCTATAAGATAATTTAAAGAATATATTATAAGAAATAAAACCACAGAGGTAACAGAGAGCACAGAGAGGGGGTTTTTGGAGTCGCAGAATATGTTCACAAAGAAGTTAATTTTGTCCAGGTTAATTATGCGCGGTTACTTAGGATAGTACTGTTTTTTTGTGGCTTTTCAAAAATCAAATAGCGGCTGCTGCACAGTGTTTTTCTTGACCTGTTTTTTCTTGCGCACCTCTACATTGCTTGCAACGCCAATACCGAAGTCGTGCAGCCCCTTCTGTCTCGAGTCATAGTTCAGTGTCTCGTGCCCCACACCGAACTCGCGGAGTATCCGCTCGACAGGCGGCAGTATCTGCTTTTTTATGTAGTAATTAACATCAAGCGCGATGTTGTGCTCTTTCACATACTCCGGATCCTCGGCACTATCCACAAAAAGCCCTTTTCCAGCGATGATCACGAATGGCACACGGTCGCCGATCGCCGGGACAATCCCGCCGCGCTCGCGTATCTTCTCCACCACCGTGATATGCGGCTGCTTACTCTTGTAACTCTCCTTTTTCTTGGTGTATCTTCTAGTAAGGATCAGATCTTCCACAAGATCCCAATCCCTGCTCACATCGAGATTCCTGACCTGATCTACTACACCACGAACGTATTCTATCGCATCATCGACTCTTCCTTCCTTCAAGACAAGTTCAAGGACTCTGTTGAGGGTCTTCGACGTCAGACCGCACCAGTCCCGCCTGACAGTTTCCATCCCCTTGACTTTGATCGAATCCTTCCATCCGTCATCGGTTTTTTCGAAAGCCCATAACGCATACCTTTTCTTTGCTATGAATATCGCCCTGTGAACGATTGATTCAAATTCAAGTTCCATCGGATCTGGCAATTCACGAGAAACCATGCCCGCAACCGTTTTTCCGATCGATTCCGCATCATCAAGCGATACCCCGCCGTTCTCGCCCTCACCCCCGCCCTCGTGCTCCGGTATGATCTGGACAAAGACGCTGTCCGTGTCCCCGTATACCACTGATAGCGAAAACTCCTTCCCATCAGGGAGGCGTATCGTTCCGATCGACTCATCGATCAGTTCTTTCGTGTCGGTGATGTTCTTGCGCCCGAAACTGGTCACAGCGTTTGCAAGAACGAGACTGTACAAACGAGCTCTCGCATATCCGGAATATCCATAAAAGCTGTTTAACAGAATCTTAAGCGCATTCTGGGTCGCATCCAGCACCCTGTGCTCTTCTTCGCCGGCGGATCGCATCTTCTTCTTAGTCTCTGTCCGCCGGTCCAGGAGGTTTTTGAGAATGCCGGGCACGATGCCGTTATAGACATTAGCAGGGACGAATTCTCCCCCGGATGGCGCCCGGATGAGATCGAAATCCTGAACTGGTTCGGATTCGGATTCGGGCGATCCGGTGCGCCCTTCTCCGGTTACGACGGTGCTGTAGCAGAGATTGTGCGCCATCATGATAGTCGGGTACAGCGATTTGTAATCGAGAACCACGACGTCCTTTAGAAGCCCGCGCACCGGTTCGAGCACTGCGCCGCCTTTCAGTTCCTCGGAATCGCTGTACCGCTTTCCCATGAGATCCTGTTCAGGTCTCGGCGGGATCACGCGGTCCCTCTTCTTAAATTCCCGAAACATCAGGTTCTCGACCATCGAACTCTGCCCGCCGTCCAGCACATCCTGCAGCAGCGCCCCGCTCACCTGCGAAAGCGCAATGTACTTGTCAAGCAGTTTCAGATCAAGGAGCAGGCGAAGCGCAAGAACCGAATCGCGGCGTGCGTATTCGATGAACTCGGCAAGTTTTTCGCCATCATCATTCCAGTACTCGCCCATCTGTTGGAGCGAAACGTCGAACTTCTCGATGTCGAGCAGCGTCCTCGCCACGTTTTTCAGCGTGTACTGCTTGATGCTGTATGCCCTGCGGACAAGCGGCAGGACATCGGCAACGATCCTGCCGGTCACTGATACGCGCGTGACAATCCCTATCTTCCGGCAGAATACCGCCCTGTTGTCCCTGCCGATATTAGCATGCAACCGTTTCCCTTGCGCCTCAAGAACCTCTACACGTTTCGTGATGTAGGGGAAATCGAACTCGTTTGAGTTGTACCCGAGAATCACATCAGGATCGTAGTCTCGCACAACCTCAAAAAACCGGTTCAGAAGGTCCGCCTCGTCCGTAAAATGCTCAGTACCATCACGATCGCCACCTGCCTCTTTCCCAACGAGAACGAGCGTCTCCAGTTCCCCCTGATGCGCAGGCTCAAACGCAAGCGAGATCATGATGATGGGCGAGCGGTCAGCAGTTGGGATACCCCCATCGACGAGACACTCGATATCGAATGCGAGGTACCGCATCGGCGCATTCCCGGTAATCTCGGCGGGCGAGACCTGGGATACGACTGTTACCTCGCTATCTACTTTGCCGAGGTACGCGGGCTCTGTCGATCCGGCTTCGTCAGTTGTCCGCGCCCAGCCCATGCCAAAGATGCCAGTATCGATCATGAACCGGTTTTTAAACATGATATCGGTCTCGTACACCCGGTCTGCGTACCCCTGCACCTCGTCCCGGATCGTCGGTACATCCTTTGGCATTCCAACGATCACCTTTAGCATCTTCTCAGGATGCTCCTGATAGCCGACAGGCTCGTATCTTGAAACGGTTTCCAGTCTCTTGATTTCAGGAATCCCCATAAGTGAATCCTCGATGGAAGCGGGCTGGACATAGAAATACGGCTCAAAATCAGGGACGAAACAGCAGACGCTTCTCCCATCCAGGTCGCGTCCGAAGAGTCTCACAACTGGCTTTCCGTTATCGATAGTGTAATCGGAATCGATGATCTGAAACTCCATTATGCGTCTCTTGATGGTGCATGATACTTATGGTTTGCCAACGTTTCGAACCGCAGCTTGCAGGATAATGAGGGCAACGAATGAGCGGTTACATGTTTATCACTGGATTAGCACGGTAGTCGCTGATCGATTCATAAGGTTAATTTAAGGAAATGAAGTATTATAGCCAAGCAGTATAGCCACCGTAACCATGTTTAAGAAGATCATCCGGAGATATGGGATCAGCGCCAATATCCTCCTGCTCGGAATCGTCAGTTTCCTAACCGACACCAGTAGCGAGATGATCCGCCCGCTGCTGCCGCTCTTCATCGTGCATCTCGGCGGCACCTATCAAGCGGTCGGGCTCATCGGCGGCATAGGCGACAGCGCTGCAAGCATCCTCAAAGTGATCTCCGGCTATCTCTCTGATAGAACCGGTAAGCGGAAGATCTTCGTCTTTGCAGGGTATCTGACATCATCGATCGCGAAGACGCTGTATGCTTTTGCGGCAACATGGCAGCACCTCCTTCTGCTAATGACTGGAGAGCGCACAGGAAAGGGACTTCGCGCCGCGCCAAGAGATGCAATCATCGCAAATTCAACACATCACGATAAGAGGGGTTTGGCATTCGGGGTTCATCGCGCGATGGATTCCGGAGGCGCAATCACAGGTTCGATGCTCGCCATTGTCGTACTCTCCTACTTCTGGTTCTTCGAACTGGAATTCGGGATCATGTACCAGTATGTCTTCATCATCGCAGGAATCATCGCGTTCTTTGCGCTGGTGCCGCTTCATGGAGTGCGGGAGGATGATGTAACGCATAACAAGCAGTCCATACGCGCAAGTTTCAGCGCACTCCCGAAATCGTTTCGCATATATGTCGCCATCGCAACGATCTTTGCGCTTGGAAACTTCACATACATGTTCTTTATCCTGCGTGCGGGAGAGTTTCTGCTTGCCGAAAACGGGAGGTCGGTCCAGGATATAGGTAGAATCGCCGAGATCGATCCGAAGTTTGTGATGATGGTGTTAATCGTGATCAGCGCACTCTATATGCTGTTTAATATCACATACACGGTCTTCTCAATCCCGAGCGGGAAACTGTCGGATAGAATTGGGAGAAGAAACGTCCTGATCATCGGATATTCGCTATTTGGAGTTACATGCATCGGTTTTGCGCTGCTACAATCGATGGCAGCATTCGTCATCCTATTCGCGCTCTACGGAGGGTTCAAGGCGCTTGTCGATGGCACGCAGCGCGCTTATGCATCCGATTTTGTGGAGCCGGAACTGCGCGGGACTGCGCTCGGAGTCTTCCACACCATGACCGGGATTGCGGCGCTTCCTGCAAGCATCATCGCAGGAATACTCGGGGGATACGCTCCGAGCGCGACGTTTCTGTATGGAGCCGCGATCGGGTTTCTGGCGGCGGGGTTGTTTGTGATTGCGGGGAGGAGGGGGGTTGAACAAACGATATGAAGATGTTCACAAGGGTATGTTGAAAGCGATCCGAGTCATGCAAAAATCAAAAGACCCGTACCGAGAGCGTGTTTGAAGCTGTGGTGAGGTCAGGAGAACTGGATAAGCCCGGCAGGATTCAATTCCCTGACGAGCGCTGTGGCAAGTATGGTTGTGCTGTCGTCCTCGGTTCGATGATTACATGCTTCTTTCGCGGTTTAATTTGTGGCTAAAAGTCATATCAGCCACAGATTAACGCTGATTTCGCTGATTTAAGGCAACATTTGCGTAAATAGCACAAATATTCGCGTGATTCACCTCATTTAACCCCATCATTAGCTATTCCAGATTGGGACACTACCAAAGTTTAAATATCACTGGGATTGCAGATAACACCGGGGATACGAAACATGAGATTGGCGGTTGTGGACACGGAACGATGCATCGGCTGCCAGAGCTGTATGTTTGCATGTGCGAGGCGGCAGGGTGAAGGAGGACTGTCCAGAGCCTGCATAGGCGTCAGGTCTGTCGGGGGTATGGAACGGGGATTTATTGTGGTGGTTTGTAGAGCCTGTGATGACCCGCCCTGTGCAAAAGTGTGCCCCACAGATGCCCTCAAGCCCAGAGAGGGAGGCGGTGTTCGCCTTGATATCACCAAATGCATAGGATGTGGCAACTGCCGTGACGCCTGTCTTCTGGGGTGTGTTTTCTGGGATGATGAGATTAATAAACCGATGATCTGTATTCACTGTGGTTATTGCGCTAAATTCTGTCCCCACGGGGTGCTCCGTCTGGAAACAAGAAAGGAGGGCGATCATGCTTAAAAATGATCCTCTCAGGAATGTTCTTCACATAGATCTATCAGATAAGAATTTCCGGGTTGAGGAAAGAGAAGACCTTTTTGAGCGGTATATAGGCGGCGCTGGTGTTGCCATCCAGCTTCTTCATGAGGAGTGCCCTGAAGGTTGCGATGCTCTCGGTGCGGAAAACCCGATAATATTCGCTGTAGGTCCTTTAACGGCATTGTTCCCCCTTGCCTCGAAGACCGTTGCCATGTTTAAATCGCCCCATACAGGCAATCTTGGTGAGAGTCACTGCGGCGGACGAAGTGCTGTCGCTATCCGCATGGCAGGATACGGAGCTATTGTGATAAAGGGTAAGAGCGATATTCCTCTTTACCTTGCTATCCATGGTAATCGTATTTATTTCAGGGATGCTTCCTCTTTATGGGGCACAGAAAGTAGCATCACGGCAGGGCGTATCATCAGGGAAAATGAGCCTGGAGCAGGAATCAGAACGATTATGCGCATCGGCAGGGCGGGAGAGAAGCTTGTCTCTTATGCATGTGTGACCACAGAGACTTACCGGCATTTTGGGAGATTGGGACTGGGCGCGGTTTTTGGTAGCAAGAAACTCAAAGCCGTCATGATCTCTGGCAAACGCTCGCTTCCGGTAAGCGACAGCAAAGAGTTCAAACAGACGTATGATGAGATTTACCAGGCGGCTGTTGCCTCTCCTGTGATGAAGAAGTATCACGATCTTGGAACGGCAGAGAATGTTCTGCCTTTAAATGAGTTTGGTGGGCTTCCAACAAGAAATCTTAAGGAAGCGAGATTTGAAGGAGCATCAAAGATATCAGGTGAAACGTTTGCAGAAGAATATCTGGGCAGACGGCTTGCCTGCTCCCACTGTCCTGTTGGGTGCATACATATTGCTGCGCTCCGGGAGCCTCATGAAGATGAACCATATTTCTATAAAACCTCTATGATCTGTTATGACTACGAACCGATCTATGCCCTGTGCTCCATGCTGGGCGGGTCGGACCCCAGGGGCTTTTTGAAGTTGATGGGTCGGATAGAAGTATGGGGTCTGGACGTGATGAGTACCGGGGTGGTCCTGGCGTGGGCAACAGAGGCGCAAGAAAAAGGCATCATCTCTGATACGGAAACGATGGGTATCAAGTTTGGTTGGGGAGACTATGCCGGCTATATGGACGCATTGCGGTTGATCATCGAGCAGCCGAATGAATTCTATAAGGCGCTTGCACGCGGAGTTATACATGCAGCATCCATATACGGAGGAGAGGATTATGCCCTTGCTTTTGGCGGAAACGAGATGCCGGGATATCATACAGGACCTGGAGCACATATCGGGGTTTTGATTGGTGCAAGACATTCCCATCTGGACAATGCTGGCTACAGTGTTGACCAGAAGATTCTCATTGAAGAGCAAATCAGTCCTGAGGAACTTGCTGAAACATTGCTGGCTGAGGAACGCTGGCGTCAGACCCTGTCAAGTCTTGTAATCTGTTTCTTTGCCAGAGGAATATATCAGCCAGATACGATCTGTAAGTCACTCCATATAGCAGGTTTTGATCTAACTCCAGAGGATCTCGATCGTATCGGAGAGGAGATACACAGAGAAAAATACAGGTTCAAGATTAGGGAAGGTTTTTCTCTGGAGAACCTCCGCTTACCCGGAAGAATTTTTGAGACTCAGTCGCCTGTCGGTAAACTGGATGAGGACTTTATTCGAAGGGCACTCGAATATGTCAGGCAGAATATTTCGCGAACGCCTCCGGCGTCGACGTAGTTACCAGCTCACGATAATCATCGAACCAGTACGCCTCCGGATTGCGCTTGAAGATCATGAAACATCCGATCTGCTCCGGATCAGATGATTGATGGTACCTGAAAAAGATATGCTCATCCGTCATCCCAACGATCTCTATCTTTCCTGTTGAATGGGACATGATCAACCTTGCACGTTTTCAGTAACCTTTTTTAGTGCAGTTCGCTCTTCATTACTGAGTTCGTGTATCCGCTCGAGTTCTGTGATATATCATGGATTTCATTTCATTTCTCGGTTTGTAACCTCTTCATCCGCCGCTTTCTTAAGCCTGTTCTGCACAGCCGCCCCGATACCATCATCCCTCATTGATCCGTCTGCAATGATCACATCCACATTCCTGCTGTCCAGATACCGCAGACCCGCAAATAGGTTGCTTGCAACCAGAGCGATATCATCCCGCATTCCCAGTATAAAGATCTCATCTGCAATT
>DAOURL010000146.1 GCA_030625165.1 Methanosarcinales archaeon
ATTCGGGTAATGCCATCTCTGAGTCGGACGAGACGAACAATGATCTTACAGAATCCACCTGGATAGCTTCGTCAACAACGATATACGTGCCAGCAGATTATTCGACGATACAGGATGCGATCAATGCATCGTCAGCAGGAACCACGATCATCGTATCCCCAAAGAGAGATACGGATAATGTCTATTATGAGCATGTCAACATCACCAGGGATGGTATCCGGCTCATCGCAGAAGGGGATGTTGTGATACGGAATGATGCATCGGGTACTATGGGCATACCCTATCCTGCAGATCAGATCACAGTCCGGGGTGAGGGCTGCACTGTCCAGGGATTTGAAATACGAGACAATGCAGCGGGATTGAGTTATCCGAACCATCCAGGTGTCGGTGTAAGACTCTGCTCTGACCACAACATCGTCAAAGACAACCATATCCACCACACGGCAGGCGGCATCCAGATCGAGGATTCCTCGTATAATCTGATCGAGAACAACATGATTGGACCAGGCATCCTGCTTGTGATGGGGGTATGGGGTGACCACAACCTCATCGCAGACAACACCTTCGGCTCAGATACTGGAAATGGCTGGAGACTTGGCGGCGATATGTTTTCTTGGTCTGATAAACCAGCATCATATAACATCGTCAGAGGAAACACATTTGCAAGGGGCGCCTCTCTGAAAGGTTCCGGCAATCTGGTATACAACAACAGATTTTTGGGTTATGCAGAGATGGGTAGCGAGAACACCTACAACATCACGAAGACCCTTGGAACGAATATCATGGACGGACCGTACCTCGGCGGGAACCACTGGAGCGACTACGCTGGAAACGATACGGATGGAGACGGGATCGGCGACACACCACATTCGTATGACCTGCTGCCGCTCGTGAAGTACACACCGACATACACAACCGCAGACGCTGTAATCGCGCTCTCGATTGCAGCCGGCAGTTGCGAATACAACCCGGAGATGGATGTTAATAACGACGGCAAGGTCACATCACTCGACGCGCTGATGATCCTGCAGGCAGCGTCAGGAGTAATCGAGATCGTATAAATCGCAGCATCGGTACTTCTGCTTCCACTGCCGCGGCTCGGCGATTGAGCAGAAGTACCGACTGTTTCGTCTTCTGGTGCTGTATCGATCTGACCCGATTTTACGCAAATAAAACCGAAACGTTTATAGATATAAAGTATATTTGCTTTGCATCAAGATAATTTGGTAAAAAATGTGATGTGAACACAATAATGAGAAGAATATCCTACCTGTTGTTGCCCTTTCTGCTGTGCATCTTCGGCATCACACTCGCGGCAGCAGCGCAGCCATCAGCACCATTCGTTGTCATGGGGCAAGCGTCTTATGAAAACGGAATTGCGTGCAGCAACTTCACACTTACGGTAACGAATCTGAACACGAGCGAGAACTGGAATGCGGACACCCGTGCTGGTTATAACTACTACAAACTCGTGCTCGACAGGTCGGATATCCGCGCAGGAGACGTGCTGCAGTTCGATGCCGGAAATACGGACGCAGACACCATAAACATCTCCGAATACCGACTGAACGATGCGGATCGGTGGAGTTTACAATACAACATCACTTTCATCTCCGTAGATGTTATTGTATTGATACTCGATCCGGACGGACTGATCCATTACCAGCCGGTCTTTATGAAGAACGAGTCCACCGCCACAGTCTTCAATGTCACAGCGATTGCGTGCGAGCTATCGAACCAGACGTTCGAATCCGCCGGAAACAACGTGACCCGTGTTGATGGGATAGAATTCCCTGCGGTGCATCTCTACGGTGAATCGGACGGATGGACGAATGCGACATATAATCACCGCCTGAAGAATGGGGATATCATCATCTGGAGCCGCGAGGATGAAGAACTTCCTGAACTCTCTTTTGTACTACTTCCCGATCTCTCGATAACTGGTGAAATGGCACTCGGCTCTGATCCGCATACGAAATTCGTGACCATGGTGGAGGCAACGATAGCGAACAGAGGCGTGCCCGTTTCGGATGACTTTGATGTGGCGCTTGTGGAGGATGGCAGAGTGATCGATATCCGGACACTGCCACCCCTGGACTCGATGGAAGATACGACGGTCACGTTTGATTGGGTACCCGAAGATGCTGGAAACCATACAATCGGCATCAGAATCGATCCCGATGACGCGGTTGATGAGCGGGATGAGTGCAATAACGAGGTATTGATGGATGTGGTGGTGGCGGAGACGATTATCATCGAGGTGCCGTATGATTATCCGAGCATTCAGGATGCAGTGGATAACAGCACTGCATATACTGTGATTCATATTGATGAGGGTGAATATATGGGGCGGGTTACCATAAAGGATAAACGTCACCTCAAGATGATCGGCGAGAGTGGAGCTACAATAATAGTCCAGGGCAGCCCGTATAATGCCGATGTAATAGGAATATTCAACTCGATTGATATCGAACTTGATGGGTTCGGAGTGAAGGCTGATAGAACAAATGGGGGGGGCTATCCACAAGGAGCGCGGATCATCGCCGTACACGATTCTAACAACATATCGATGAGAAATCTTGTGCTGACGCACGCTTCTTGGTCTGGTTACCTCATAAGGGTTGATAACTCGGTTGATTGTGTAATATCAGATAACTTCATATCAGGCAGTCGGTCTCCTGCCAGTTGGGCGGTACGTATGGCAACGTCAGGCGTCCTGATCGCATCAGACAATAACACAATTTGCAGAAACACGATCTCCAACTGCCAGTACACGGTTAAATTGCAGGGTGATAACAACACGATCTACGCCAACAATCTGTTCTTCACAGAAGCCAGGAACGACCCAGAAAACGCGTTTGCAATAGATACCGGGCATAACAACTACTGGAACTCCACGATTCCGATCAGTTACAGACACAACAACACAACCTTCACAAATTACATCGGCAACTACTGGGATGGCTGGATAAATGAGGATCTCGATTGCGACGGAATCTGGGACTCACCATACAACATCAGCGATAACGCAAGCGATTATCACGCCCTCCGCAAGCCTTATGCCGAGGAGTACGCCTTAAACGTCAAGTCAATCTCACTACCAAATCGAATCTACACCGAACAGAACAACACGATCATTGCGGTAGTCAATCAGGATTCGCAGAGGATAACAGACATCACGGTAAATCTCACGATCAACAGCGAGTTGATCGAATCAAGAGAGATCAAACTGATCAGGACATCGCAGAATACTATCAGATTCAACTGGAATCCCGATGAAACGGGTGTCTACAACATATCAATCGGCGCATCCGTCGATGATTCGATAGGGTCGTTCAAGACGCACATATCCCTCTTTGTGGACGTATCCGAACTACCATACAACTGTTCAGGAAACCTAACAGATGCACTCCGGTTCCTGCAAGATAAACAGACTCCGGGGAGCGGCAGCATCGGGGGATTCTCCACCACTGCATGGGCGATGCTTGCGTTCTCTGCTGGCTGGGAGGATTCTGATATTAAAACTAAATACGGTAGAACGTCTGCAGGATACCTGTCGGGTTATCCCTCGATTCCGTACAACGATTTCGTGCTAGCAACCTTTGAGGACTGTGCACGCACGTTACTTGCCATCAGCACGCTCGGAGACGTCGACCCAACGAACTTCGGGAACGTGAACTACTTAACGCTGGTGAAATCGTACCATGACGGCGTCCAGTTCGACGATCCCGTCTCTGTGAACGACGACGCACTCGGCATCCTTGCACTCACCGCGTGCGGAGACAGGAGCGCCGCAGAGAGGATCGGCAAGTCACGAGGTTACATCGTATCCCATCAGAATGAGGATGGTGGCTGGAGCAAGATCATCGAAGAACCTGCCCGGAATGTTACCGCGGGGAACACGACGGACGGAAACACCACGAACGGGAACACAACAGATGGTAACGCTACTAACGGGAACGCCACCTTAGAGATCATAAGCGATATTAAGACTACCTCGCTCGCTATTCAGGCACTCGTGGCGGCAGGCGAACCCTCTAATTCTGGGGTCATCCTGAATGCCTCGGCATTCCTCCGCAGAAATGTAGGTGCTGATGGTAACCTCTCGGATGCGATCACAACCGCGTGTGCGGTGCAGGCGATTGTTGCCATGGGAGAGAACCCGCTCGAATGGAGGAATACAAGCGTAAACGATAGCAGCACGCCGATCGATTACCTGCTAAGCCTGCAGCAGCCGGACGGATCGTTCAACTACACCGCAAACATCTCTTTCTTCCCGAGATATACCACCGCAAAGGTGGTCCCTGCGCTTGCGACATGCCCGTATCCTCCGAGGATTACGGATATCGAGTCGTATCCGCTCCCCGATGTCACCCCGACCGGCAAAATCGATTTTCCCGACACCATCTATGTAAATACCAGTTGCACCGTGCACGGGACACTGCGGTGCAACGGCGGACTCTTCAATGTCTCTCTCCTTGAGGACGGCGTGCCCGCATCCGTAACAGAGGTCCGATCGATATGGTACGACCCTGAGACGCTTAATATCCCATTCTCAATTGAATGGGCACCGTCAAGGAATGGATTCGTAAATATAACCATATTTGTTGATTCGGATGGCAGTGTCGATGAGATGTACGAAAATAACAACAACCTGACGAGAGAGGTCTACGTAGACCTCCCCGACCTTGCGATCGCGGATGTGATGCTTCCTGACCAGATCTACGTGAACGTAACGAACGTCGTCAATACAAGCGTCTGCGGAATAACGGATGAGCATTTCAATGTCTCATTCGTTGCAGATGGCATGGAGGTGGACCGAAGAAGGATTGGGGGTATAAGGGGTAGTACCAATCTCTCTTATGGGTGGAGACCAGGTGCCAAAGGCATCTATAACATCTCGGTGATCGCAGATCCGGACAACGAGGTGCGGGAGGCGTGTGAGACAAACAATGCAGCCAAACTCGCTTGCGAGGTTATCTTACCCGATATGGTGCCCATCGGTCTGACCCCGGATGTGGCATTCGTACGCGCCAGAAACAATATTACAGTTACCATAAACGGCACTGCCGAGGGGTTCAATGTCTCGCTTACGGAAAACGGCACCGCGGTTGCGAATGCTACAAATATCACCTGCTATGGGCAGACGAG
>DAOURL010000173.1 GCA_030625165.1 Methanosarcinales archaeon
ACCACGTAGTAACGTGACTTTCAAAAGCAAGGGGGCTAGGGGATGGTACGATATGCTTTATTCACTCTGGGAAGATCCTCAGGAGTGGTTAGAACATTATCATATGCGTTCGATCTCGGAAACAGTTAATTCGATGGTTAAATGCCGATTTGGTGCGCCGCTGAGGAAACGGCTTGAATCGCGGAAGGAAACTGAGACGCGGTTGAAGCTTGTGGGGCACAATATTCGGAGAGTTGGGTACTTGGAGATCATGGGTGATGTGGTACCGCACTGGCGCAGATCTGCAGGTTCATGAATTTCGTCCCAAAGCCAATCCGTCCAATACCTTTAAATGATTGGACATCTTACCACACACTGCATGATCCGCAAGAGGTGATTGGTGGTACAAGTGTAGTAAGCTTTAAATGCACCGCGACAATCATGATCACACGTGATTTGATTGGTGATGTAATGAAAAGACAACAAACAACGAAACCGCGCATAACGATGGTCGGAGGCGCACTGGATCGAGGCGGCGATAAAATTAACGCACATGCAGTTGCGCACCATGGTGACATACTCGCAATAGCGACAGAGGAAGTTGTGACGGTTCCGCCGACCACAACGATCATGAGCACAGTCAAAACGATGCTGAATCATGGATTCAGAAGAATCCCGATCGCTGATGCGGGCACGCAGCAATTAAGAGGCATCATCGTATGCAGGGACATCGTTGATTTTCTGTGCGGCGGACCGAGGCATTCTCTTGTCACCCACCGGTTCGATGGCAACATACTGGCTGCGGTCAACGAGGAGATACGCGAGATCATGGAGACCGATGTTGCGTACCTGCACACAGACTCCTCAATCGAGGACGCTCTGAAACTAATGAAAGAGAAGAACGTCGGATCCCTGCCGGTCCTGGACAAGGATGAGCGAGTCTCTGGAATCGTGACCGAACAGGATTTCATGCAGATGGTCGCAGGCATCAAGATCGGTGCCAGTATAGCCGATTACATGTCAACGAATGTGATGACTATTGGGCCGGATGCTGATATCGGGACTGCTGGTAAACTGATGATCGATAACGGATTCAGACGCATTCCGGTCGTCAAGAACGATATCCTGCTCGGAATCGTCACTGCTTTTGATATACTGCGGTTCCTTGGCAGCGGCGAGGCACTGACAAAGGGGGCAACCGGCATCGATGATGCGCTCAGTGTGCCTATAAAGACGCTTGTCATCCGGGATGTTGTCTGGACCACGTCAGATCGGGATATCGGAGATGCTGCCGCGATGATGGCTGAAAACGGCGTAGGTTCGCTTCCAATCATCGACGACGGTGTTCTTACCGGAATGTTGACGGAAAGAGATTTTGTTCAGGTACTAACCACATCAAGACAATGAGCTATGCGAGTTAAGGACATAATGAGTGCTCCGGTGTATGCAATTACACCCGGAGAGCCAATCTCAAGGGCGCGCAATCTGATGCTCCGCCACAGGATCAGCAGACTCCTTGTGATACTGCACGACGAACCCGTAGGCATGCTCACCGAATCCGATATCGGGCGCAGACTCGATCAGGCAGAGCCGCAGTGGCGGAGACGTCCGATCGATCAGATTCCTGTGCAGCTGGTCATGACAAAGTCGTTGATCAGCATATATCCCGACGCCAGCTTATGGCAGGCATCTGAACTGCTGCTTGAGAACGATATCGGCAGTCTTGCGGTTCGTGCTGGTGTGAGAGGAGATCTATGTGGGATCATCACCAAACGGGATATGATCGAATATTTTTCCCGGATAACCGCCGATATACGCGCCAGCGAGATTATGTCCGACTTTGTTGCGGTTGTCCACAAACACCACTCGCTCAGCCATATCCTGCAGATGATGTGGGATGAGGAGGTGGATCGGGTTGTGGTTCTCGAATACGGCGGAAAGCCGGTGGGTATGATCACCAACTCCAACCTGACGTTTGCGTGCACGCCATCTGCCCCGCGCAAAAGTAGGAGAGTCCATGAACTTCCGGTTATTGCAGAGGATATTATGTCCGCGCCGCTGGTAACGATAGCAGAGGATGGGTTTGCAACCGATGCGGCACGCATGATGGTCGATGAGCGGATTGCCAGCATCGTTGTTGTCGGTGACGAGAATGATGTGGTCGGAATCCTGGATCAGGATAGTATGTTGCAAGCGATAAATCATATAGGAGAAGAATTATGAATGTATGCGATATTATGGTGGAGCCGGTGCGCATCGAAAAATCAGAAGATCTGTCTCACGCACTGGATCTGATGGATAAGCATGATGCCAGAAGGTTGATGGTTACGAGCAAAGGCAAACTCAGGGGTGTGCTGACCATGCGGAATATTGCGCGTGCGCTCGGCACGAGCAGAAGTACGCTTCATACGAGCAGAAAAGCGGGGCTGCCAGCATCCTCGCTCCATGTAGCCACTGCGGTTGGCGATACTTGTACGGTGGTTCCTCCGGATATGGATGTGGACGATGCCATATCAATTTTACAGGAGCAGAGAGGCATCCTTATTGTGCAGGACAATGATGAGATTCTCGGATGGGTCACGCCGCAGGAGGTTCTTAAGACCCAGACCGTCTTTGGATTTGCTGCGGAATTTATGAACAAGGCAATCACTGCTGCGCCCGGCGATCGCGTAGTCCATGTGCGGCGGACGATGATGGATCACAACATCGGGCGGCTCCCCGTGCTTGAGGATAACCGGCTGGTCGGCATCATAACCGAGAAGGATATAGCAAAAGCGATGCGTGCGATCCGCGGTCTGGTTACTGCCAATCAACAGGATACCAGAGTCAAGAGTCTCCTGACCGGGGATATCATGAGCCGCGGCGTCAGGACCGTGTACACGAACTCCAACATACCCGATGTTGTGAATCTCATGCTAAAGTACGGGTACGGCGGGATTCCGGTGCTCAATCTGGATGAGGATCTGGTCGGGTTCATCAGCCGGAGAGACGTTGTCGCGAAGATGTGTGCGACATCCCAGACCTGAATTCATATTTTAATTTGCCGCGCCCGCCTGGCATCATCCGGGCGTATGCGCGGCATCGGTTCGATTGAGAGGATTGAGAGCGATCGCGCTTGCGGCAAAAAAGGGGGAAAGTCAGAAACGCAAGCAGGATCCCAGGGGTAGTATCGGCAAATGCTTGAATCCGCTGTGAAAATGCATAATAATCATGGAAGATAACTAAATTCCATAGCAAACGAGAAAGAAAGGAGGTTTTTGGAAAGATGGAAACCGTAACATTGGATATGCTACACGGGGACCTGGAATTTGTAAAGTGGGAATTGATGGAGATAAAGGCGCGGATGGCGGATATGGACCGCATAATTACAGAGGATGACTATAAGGCATTACAAGAGTACAACATGGAAAAATCCGAAGGGGGGCTGACGTCACACGAAGATCTCAAAAAAGATCTGGGGTTATGATGTTTGATGTGACCTATTTAAGATAGGTCAAAGAGATTTCTAAAGAAGGCAGATAAAGTCCTCGCCAGGCGATTAATAAAGAAAATAGAGAAAATAGAGAAATTAAGAAACGATCCGATCATCCACGATACAAAAAGAGTTGAAGGCGCTGGAAGTCTGTTTAGACTACGGGTTGGTGAGTACAGGATCCTCTTGTGGGGTGGATTATCAGAACAATCTGATAGGTGTAGTAAAAATTGATAAGAGGTCAAAGGTATATGATTAAAAATATGTAACTACTCAGGTATGCTGATTGGTCTCCTGATTGCGATCCTGTGCTTTCTGTCAAGAAAAATAACCGCAGAGTACGCAGAGG
>DAOURL010000096.1 GCA_030625165.1 Methanosarcinales archaeon
CATGGTTGCGGGCGCAAGATTGGCTGGCGATGTCAGGGTTGCATCGTACATAAGCGCGGATGCCGATATGCAGGAACTGATCAAGATCGCTGGAGCGATGCGCGAGATTCCGGATATGATCGCATTCGTGGGCAGCACCCACGATGGTGGAAAGGTCGTGGTCTCGGTCGGCAAGGATGCGCGAGCGAGCGGGTTTGATGCAGGCGCGATCGTGCGCGAGATCTGCAAAGAGATCGGTGGGAGCGGTGGCGGAAAGCCGGATCTTGCACAGGGCGGCGGTCCCGATGCAGGTAAGCTTCAGGAAGCGTTTGATGCGAGGGTTGACTCAATCATGGAGCGCGGTGAAGGGTAGGCAGATCGGAAGGAGCGATCGGGGCAGGGGTTGGAAATGCCAGACGTTTCGGGGACGACCGGTTACCGGAAAATGCTAAAAAGTCCCGCACAGAAGGTTTTATATATGCTAAGTTCTGATTTGCGATGGAGCAAGAAATGCTCTTCCGCACCCGGGTGCGGTGTTTTGTAACTTAATCAGAGGAGGCAATTGATATGAGGAAGATGATGAAAACGATGGTCCCGACCGGTATAATCAGGTTATTAGTTATAATAGCCCTGTGTTGTTTTATTTGCCCGCATGTAACTGCGGATGACGAATCCTACAGAATGAGTGACAATAACTCAGATATATCTATAGAAACTGATGAGACGTTTGATATTTCTTTGGAATCCAACCCTACCACAGGTTATGACTGGGACGTCAAGGAATGTGATTACTCGGTTCTTGAACTCGTAAACACAGGTTACGAACCAGCAGAAAACCAGACTCCACCCTTAGAGGGTGCTGGCGGATTGCGAAATTGGACATTCATGGGGCTGAAAGACGGGGAAACTACACTCAAACTCGTTTACTGGCGATCATGGGAGGGTGAAGAATCGATAGTCAATGAATACCTCTTGCACATAGCGGTAGGGAACGCGACAATCGCAGCCACACCAACGCCAGAAGTAACGCAGTCTGTAGAGTCTACGCCATCAACGACACAGAGCCCGGCACCGACACAAACGAAAGACGCGCCGTGTTTTGAAGCTGTATTCGCAATCGCAGGATTATTAGCGGTAGCATATCTGAGTAGAGGAAGGGACTAAGGCAAGAGTTGGAGCCAGGAAATCAGGTGAGCCGCAACGAAGTCACACTCCGCCCTTGCAGAGCTCCCCTGACTCCATATCCTCTTCATAGAAGTCCCGCTCCGTCTTGAGTCCGAGAAGAAGCTGCATCCGCCTCTTCGTATACTTCGGGATCAGTTCGAGCGTTCGTTTCAGATACCACTTCGGGTACCTTCGTATGATGTTATTTGAGAGATACCAGCCCAGATCATAATAATCGATATTCATCTTCCAGATGATGTACTGGAGTTCATCCGTGCTCAGATGCCTTGTCTTCACATTCGCATAGATCCCGTCGTATTTTGTGACGTCATCGGTATTTGTAACGAGCCCCATCTCGATTAACTCCTCGCGAAGTACCGTTTTCGGGTACGGAGTCATGATGTAGAAGATCGGGACGTCGAGTTTCAGTTTCTTTGCAAGTTCGAAGTTTCGAAGTATATCCTCTTTCGTATCGTCCGGATTCCCGCTGATGATCCCGCCTGATACGATGATCTTGTGTTCGTGGAGATACCTGACCGCCTTTTCGGAGTCCGATGCCATCCCGGTCTTGCCGAACAACTCGATGTTTCGCGGGAGCGCGTTCTCGATTCCGAGAAAAACGCCATCGAAGCCCGCCTTCGCCATCAGGTCCACAACCTCCTTGCTCTTTGCAATCCCACTGGTGCTCGCCTGTGTCTGGTAATAGATGTCATCGAGCCCGGCATCGATTATTGCCTCGCAGAGCCGTTTCATCCTCTTCGTGTTCAAGGTGATGTTGTCGTCCACGAAGAATATGTTCTCTGCGCCGTGATCCTTCGCATCCTGGATATCCTTAATCACGCGGTCGATCTCGTACGTCCTGAAACTGCGCCCGTACATGCGGTCGATGCTGCAGAACTTGCAGCCCTGCGTGCAGCCCCGGCTCGTCTCGACGACGTCCACGGTGTGGCAGAATCCATAAAATCCTTTCTTAATCAGTCTTGCGCCCCGGTCAGGAAGGCGGATATCTGCAAGATCGAGAAGCGGGCGCGGCGGGTTGTGCACCATCCCTCCATTCTCCTTGTCCTTGTAGGATAGACCAAGTACCTGATCATACCGCTGATCCGGGATGGCTTCTACCAGTTCCCGAAACGTCCCCTCCCCTTCGCCGCGTGTGATGAAGTCGATGTACTCGAGATCAGGGCTCTCTGCGATCGCCATGTACTCAAGCGTCGGGTGGTAGCCGCCGAATACCACCTGTACGCTGCTATCGCATTCCTTGATGGTCTTTGCGACCTCGAGCATCCCTGCATACTGAAAGCTCATGCAGCTCAGACCCACGAGATCGATGTGATATTTCTGTATGGCTTCGCGCACGAATTTATGCGGGTCTTTTGTGACGTTTAAGTCGGCTACCTTAACATTGCAGACATCGTTTATGTTTCCGGCGATGGACGTGATTCCGAGATTCGGGATTCTCGCAACGAAATCGAAGTCGTGCTGGACATCAGGTGAGGCGAGTAGCAGGACGTTTATGATTAACACCTTCTTTTCGTACTTGGGGCTACAGGATTTAAAATGTTAACTACGACTCAGATGTTGAGGGCATCAATAATCGATGATTATCATTTCATTCTGAATTCACGCAACACTCTTGCACCGTTCTCCAACTCCTCAACCGTCTCGGCGCCCCTTCGTATCTCGATGCCGCTTTTTACCAGTAGCTCTTTCATCGCCTCGTAATCAATATCAGCAATCTCTGCAACCCGTCCCAACGAGTGGTCCTTTTTATACAATTCAATTGCTATCGATACCCTGAGGTCTTTTCTTGCTGCGAGAATCGTTTTCATTGCATCTTTGAGAAACTCACTCGTTGACGTGTAGTACCCGGTCTTCGGGATAACCTCCAACTCTGCGTTTAATTGTTCCGGAAATTCTATGGTTAGTGCCATGTCATCACATCAACCAATCCTACTCTTCTTCTGAGCATATTAATATTTTTATTCCAAATAATTTAATAAAAGTAAGCCAACCGAGCAGAACGATTGCTATAACAATCAGTTCGCATGACGGGCTGTCACAGTCACAGCCCACCAGCGATTTAAAGTCAGACCTCACCTATCAAAATTAAAGTTCTCCTTAACGATCTTTAGCGCACAGAAGTCTCCGCACATCGTGCACGCCTCTGTATCCTCCGGAAGCCGGCTGTTCCTGATCTCCCGTGCGCGACCCTCATCGATTGCAACTTCATACTGCCTGCCCCAGTCGAGATCACGCCGCGCCCGCGCCATGTCGAGATCCCATTCTCGTGCACGGTCGCCGTACTTGATCATGTCGCCGACATGCGCAGCGATCCTGGACGCCATCACGCCCTCGTAGACGTCCTCCTCGTTCGGCAGCGCAAGATGCTCGGCAGGCGTCACATAGCAGAGGAAATCCGCGCCGCATGAACTGGAGATTGCGCCCCCGATCGCGGTTACTATGTGATCGTAACCGGGAGCTATGTCAGTTACCAGCGGACCAAGCATGTAAAACGGTTTGTCGCTTGTCATGCTCTTCATGAGTGTGATATTCGCATCGATCTCGTTGATCGGCACATGCCCGGGACCCTCGATGATGACCTGCACGCCTGCATCGTACGCCCTGTCGCCAAGTTCTGCGTGCATGATCAGTTCCTGAATCCCTGCCCGATCTGTCGCGTCGTGGACTGCACCGGCTCTCATGCCGTTGCCCATTGAGAGCGTGACCTCGTGTTCGAGCATGATCTCGAGGAGATAGTCAAATTCGCTGTAGAGCGGGTTCTCTTTCTCGTTGTGCAGCATCCACGCGGTCATGAACGCGCCGCCTCGCGAGACCAGTCCTCCGTACCTGCCCTGATTCTTGAGACGCTCGACGGTCAGGAGGTTGATTCCTGTGTGGATCGCCATGAAGTTCGTTCCGAGCTTCGCCTGCTCTGCCGTGATCCTGAATAGGTCGTCAGGATTCATGTTCACGACCGCGCCATCCTTCTCGATCGCCTCGATAAACGCCTGATACAGGGGAACGCTTCCCACAGAGAGCGACGTTGCCGCAATTACGCGCTTCCTGACTTCCACGAGATCGCCGCCTGTCGAGAGTTCCATAATAGTGTCGGCACCTGCCTTCTCTGCCACCTGGGTCTTTCTCACCTCTTGATCGATGTCCACGATGTCAGACGACGTTCCGACTGATGCGTTTACTTTGGTGCGCATCCCCTTCCCGACGCCGCATGACATGGTTTCCCGGTACGGGCTTACCGGGATCACGATCCTTCCGCTCGCAACTCCGTTTCGTACAAACTCCGGGTCGACGCCTTCAACCTTCGCGACCGTCTTCATCTCTTCTGTGATCTGTCCGTTCTGTGCTTCTCTTATGAGACTCATGTTTCTCGATGATGGGAGTGGCAATATTTAAATGCTTCTAAAAATTAAAATGGAATTCAACTCAAGTGAAGTTGAATTAGGTTCCTGGTGGTGCCGGGCGGATTGGATTGAAACGGTAGAGGTGGTATCCATGAAAAGTTGCATGAGAGCAGATATCGCTATAATGCCCTGCCCGATACCTATTATCTGATACTCGCTTCCCGCGCCCCCATTCCACCGAAAACAGGGGACGCAGACCCTCTTAAATCAGCCCCTGCGCCTTCATGCCCATATAGCCATTTTTCGATACGATGAGGTGATCATGGATTTTGATTCCCAAAATCTCTCCCGCCCCAACCAACCGCTTTGTTACCGCGATACTGCACGATGTACTGACCCCTTCCGGATAACAAAAAGCCACCCCCGAACACCGCAAATCATATACCAGAGGAGATCCTTCTAATCATCCATGACTGACTGGATCGCGTGGGCTGCGATCGAAGGTGCCATGACAAAGACCAAACAGATGCTCTTTGAGCCCTTCGATCTTACAAAATGGGCAAAACTTGCGATAATACTGTTCTTCATCGGTGGCAGTGGCGGTTTCGGATCAAATTTTGGCTCAAATCCAACGAGCGGCAATTTTGGGGATTTCGGTGACTCACATTCGGATGCGGAACTGGATGCTTTTGTCGAGGAGGCGGTGTCAGGGGTATCGGCATTCGTAGATCGGTACATGACCTACATCGTGCTTGCAGTGCTCGCATTCCTGCTTGTGATCGTGCTATTATCATATATCTCAAATGTGATGCAGTTTGTTTTTGTCGAGTCGGTGGTGAGAAACCATGTTACAATCAGAGAATACATCAGGAATAATCTGGGAAACGGTCTACGATTGTTCATACTGAACTGGACGCTCGGGATCTTATTCCTGATCGCCATCATCATATCGCTGCTGCCCGCGTTGTCAGCGATACTGACAGGCGACTTTTCCGCCATCTTCTTCGGATCGCTTCTCCTGTTCTTCCTTGTACTCGTGCTTGGCGGCATAATCCTTGCGATCATAGGTTCGTTTATCAATCTGGCGATCCCTGTGATGCTGTATGAGAATGTGGGGGTATTAAAGGCGCTTTCAAAGGTGATCAGTACCGCAGTGCACAGCATTCCACAGGTGCTGGTTTACTGGCTCATAAGGGGCGTGCTCGGGGTCATAATCGGTATCGCAGCAGCTATCATCGGTCTCATCGTGGTCTTGATCGCAGGACTCGTCCTGTTGCTGATCGGCATCGCGGTTTACATGATTCTCACGCTGCTGGGATTCGGATTTGCTGATCTGGTGGTCCTGATCGTGCTCGGATTGCTCTTTGTTGCGTCCGTACTGGTGCTCATATTTCTTACCATCCTCGCAACCGTGCCGCTTCCAGTATTCATGAAATACCATACGCTCCTCTTCCTCCGGAACTGGTATGCAGATATCATGCCGTTCTGGGAACCGGTGACCGAACCCGCACCCGAATCGGTGCCTGAACCTGCGTGATGACAATCCGGTGCCGACTCCGCGAAGGCTACTTTGGGGTGTTGGGTTCGATTAGAAGTAGATCATGTACAAAACCGTACTGCTCGCCATCATAATTGCTGCATCGATCTCGAACATGATGCCGCAAGGATCGCGGGAACCGAGAAACCGCACCTCTTCCACAGCATCAGCGGTCACCGTAACCGTGAATCTCATCTCATCGAGAGTTGCTCTCTTCACGGCACTCCGGATCCGCAGGGAAGATATGGCAGGATGACGTCTCTCGAACACCGCAAATCATATACCAGGTGAGATTCTTTTGGCATCCATGACCGACTGGATTGCGTGGGCTGCGATCGAAGGTGCCCTGACAAAGACCAAACAGATGCTCTTTGAGCCCTTCGATCTTACAAAATGGGTGAAACTTGCGATAATACTATTATTCATCGGTGGCGGCGGTGGCGGCTATGATTTCAGCTCAAACCCATTGAACAGCAATTTTGGGGATTTTGGGGATTTCGGTGACTCATATTCGGATGCGGAACTGGATGCTTTTGTCAAGGAGACGGTATCAGAAGTATCGGTCTTTGTGCATCAGTACATGACATACATCGTGCTCGCAGTGCTCGCAATCCTGCTGGTGACCGCGTTATTCTCATACATCTCAAATGTGCTGCAGTTCGTTTTTGTCGAATCCGTGGTGAGGAACCATGTCACGATCAGGGCATACATCAGGAATAATCTTGGAAATGGTCTACGGTTGTTCATACTGAACTGGACGCTCTGGATCGTATTCCTGATCGCCATCATCCTATAGCTGCTGCCCGCGTTGTCCGCGGTACTGGACGGCGACGTTTCCGCTCTGTTCTTCGGATCGTTTATCCTGTTTTTCGCGGTCCTCGTGCTCGCCATCATAATCCTTGATATTATAGGTTCGTTTATCAATCTGGCAATCCCGGTGATGCTGTATGAGAATGTGGGGGTATTAAAGGCGCTTTCAAAGGTGATCAGTACCGCAATGCACAGCATTCCACAGGTGCTGGTTTACTGGATCATAAGGGGCGTGATCGGGATCATAGTCAATATCGCAGCCGCTATCATCAGTCTCATTATAGTCTTGATCGCAGTGCTGATCGGCATCGCGGTTTACATGATTCTTAGGATGCTGGGATTCAGCCTTTTTGACATGGCGCACCTACTTATGCCAGGATTATTCTTTTTTGCAGCCATACTGGTGCTTGCATTTATTATCCGCCTCGCAACCGTGCCGTTTCCGGTATTCAGGAGATACCATACGCCCCTCTTCCTCCGGAACTGGTATGCAGATATCGTACCGTTCTGGGAACCAGTGACCGAACCCGCGCCCGAACCCGCGCCTGAACATGAGTGATGGAAATCCGGAGCCCGACTCCGCGAAGGCTATTTGGGGTCTTAAGTCAAAGTAATCGCATGTACAGAACCGTACTGCTCGCCATCATAATCGCTGCATCGACCTCGAACTGCGGTGCAGAAACCAGCGGCAAGGACAACATCACCTTCATGGATGCGCCATACACAGTATACGTCGAACCCGGGTCAGACGCGTCCTTCAATGCCACGCTTAAGAACGCGGGGGTCGGATATATAGACGTAAGTGTGATTGTGCGGTCGGTGCCCGACTGGATACAGGTAAACGGCACAAATAAACTGAGAGTGATAAGGAGAGGAGGGTCGATGGCATATCCGATCACGATCCATGCAAGCAGGGACGCGCCGCCAGGCACATACCATTTCGAAATTGCGGATCAATCGAGAATCGATAAACGCACATGGGAACCGGTTGACGTACACGTGTTGAGGGAGGGCGAGACTGCGCCAGCACGAATCGAGGCGGTGGAAGAGGGGGGGACGGAGGAGAAGATCGCAGAGATCGTAAAGAGTTCTCCCGAGCTTGGTTTTATCCGTGTGCGGTCGTATCCGTCCGCGGCAGATGTTCATCTCAATAATGTCTACCAGGGCGCGACAGGTGTTGATTGGTTCTGGATATACAATGTAACGCCCGGCAACCACACGGTTTCGGTAGAGAAGTACGGATACGAGCGTTACACGGAAACCGTCTCGGTTTCAGAGAGGGATATGACCATAGTATCAGCGTCCCTGTCCGAGATCCCTGCAATCCCCGCGGAGACCGCGCCCAAAAAATTGCCAGCAGAATTGATACCGCTTGCAGTCTCGCTCCTTGCGGCAGTGATCATCTTCATCGCGATTCGCCGCCGTAACCAGAACACGTAAGAAGAAGCGAGGATAACGGATAACAAGGGACTTTGCTACGGAAGTTCGGATGCTGTAGAAAGGATTATCACTCCATACGCCATACTAACCAAACATCAGGTGGAACAATGTCATTTGGA
>DAOURL010000087.1 GCA_030625165.1 Methanosarcinales archaeon
ACGAATATTAAATGAAATAAATTCGTGCCATTCGTTCATTCGTGAAATTCGTGACTGTGAGTGAAGCGAGCAGCGCCGGAGGCATAAAAACTGCCAGAAATAGACTAAATTCGTGATTTATCGCGAATGCACAAGTTTGGACGGATCCCACGAATTCGGAAAGCGTGATCCCTGATGATCCAGTGACCCATGTTATGGAAGTGACAGACAACATTTAATAGTGACCCCGCCATAAGACTAAACTCCAAATTGCTGGAATGTGACTGTGAAAAGAGCAGTTGAACCAGAAAAGGTGAAATCAATGGCAAAATCGTTTTACAGATATGTAAGAGACGCATGGAAGAATCCGGACAAGACATACGTACGCGAGCTCAGACAGCAGCGTCTGCAGGAATGGCGCAGGGATAATAGCGTTACCCGGGTCGAAAGACCGACACGCATCGATCGCGCACGATCGCTTGGATACAAGGCGAAGGAAGGTATTATTGTAGTACGTGCAAGGGTGCGACGTGGCGGCAGGCGCAAATCGAGATACATACGTGGACGAAGGACGAAACGGATGGGGATGCGCAAGATAACTGCGAGGAAGAGTTTGCAGTTGATCGCAGAGGAGCGCACGAGCAGGAAATACGTGAATATGGAAGTTTTAAACTCGTACTGGGTTGGCGAGGATGGAAAACATATATGGTACGAGGTCATACTGGTCGATCCGCATCATCCTGTGATCAAGAGCGATTCACGTCTCAACTGGATCTGCAATATACGGGGCAGGGCAGAGCGTGGCTTGACCAGTGCCGGGCGGAAGTCGAAGGGACAGCGAGGACGCGGCAAGGGTACAGAGAAGACGAGACCGAGCATCGGTGCGCATCTTGGAAAGCGGGGTTAAGCCGCTTTCCCACATCAGGCAACCATTATAATGCGATGTCAACACTTTCAAGCTCGAGCATCGACACCTTCGATGTTAATGCGGTGCGGGAATTACTCATACTCCCGCATCGACGCCTTCGGCGTTATGAGACCGGATATTACGATTAATCTGGTGAGATGATGGATACCATCGCCGCTACAATCAAGGGCGTATACATGGTTGGCAGCCCGAAGCAGATGTCACCAGTGGTACTGCTTGCCGACGGCGACAACATCATGCCGATCTTTGTCGGTCATGCAGAGGCGATGTCGATACACCTTGCGCTGCGAAAAGAACTGTCGCCGAGACCCATGACCCACGATCTCATAGTCTCGCTGATAGGCGAACTCGGCGGCACGGTGGAGCGCATCCTGATCGATGATCTGGACGAGGGCACATTCTATGCGCGGCTGGTCATCGATGCAGAGGACTCTCATAAGGAGATCGATGCCAGACCAAGTGACTGCATAGCGATCGCGGTGCGGACGGACGCGCCAGTCCATGTGCGCAAGAGTCTCTTTGATCAGGTTGCGGTCGAGTCCAGCGAACTCGAGGGCGTGAGCAGCCTTGATGAGTACATCCAGTGAATCATGATGCCTACGATGCGGCAGGAGGTGCATGGCTGCGCTCCATGCGCACATGGCGGCAGGATAGCAGAGTATGCGGATGCATACCCGTCGATGATCGATTTCAGCGCAAATTTAAACCCGATGGGCATGCCCGACGTCCCAACCGCGATCCGGGAGATCGAGGGGATTTTTCACTATCCTGACAACGACTATCCCAAATTGAGAGCCGTATCCGCTGATTTTGTTGAGGCGTGTTCAGGGACAAGCGACCCTGCCCGGATCACGGCAGAGAATATCGTGCCGGTGAACGGATCATCAGAACTCATCCGGCTCTTTGCAGAGACGGTAATCGAGCGCGGTGATCGCGTGATCGTCCCGGCGCCCACATTCGATGAATACGCGTTTCAGTGCCGGCTCTTCGGAGCGGACGTGCAGTACCATGATTATTCAAAGATCCTCGAACTTTCGTCCAGCCAGATCTCGGATGCGAGCGCGGTATTCCTGTGTAATCCGAACAACCCGACAGGAGATCTGATCGCCAGAGATGATGTGAGGCGACTTTCCGACCGCTGCTCTGATGCCGAAACGTTCCTCTTTGTGGACGAAGCGTTCATAGAACTCTCAGATCCTGCCCAATCGGTTGCTCATGCCGTCTTTGACTCTGATTTCGTAGTCGTGTTAAGATCGCTTACGAAGGTGTTTGCTGTGCCCGGGCTCAGACTTGGCTTTGGGATCGCATCAACAGAGGTCGCCGAACTGTTCAACCATGCACGGCTCGTCTGGAACGTCGGTGCGCCTGCCGAGGCGATCGGGAGGGAGCTGATGGGCGCATGCATGAAAGGGGACTATCTCAATCGGTCGATTGCCTTGATACGAAAGGAGCGCGGATATCTCATGGAAGCGTTAACGAGTCGCGGGTTCTCTCCGCATGAAAGCGCGGTCAACTTCATTCTCGTCGATATCAGCAGTACCGGCATGGATTCGCAGGAGATGGTAAGGAGAATGGCAGGCAACGGGATCCTGGTAAGGGACTGTGCAACGTTTCAGTGCCTGGATGGGCGGTATGTCAGGGTGGCTGTTCGGACGAGGGAAGAGAACCGGATGCTGATGCGGGCTGTCGATGCGGTGACCGGATAGGCAGGCATGGTTAAAACAGCAGTTTAAAATCACGATTTACATAACATAATTAGATTCAAACCCACATCCCATTCCTCTATCCAAATGCCCTCTCTCAATCCTTCCGCTTCACAGCGGAAAAGTATACGATAGCGCACCATGGAATCCCGACGATGAGTAGTATCGTCCACATACGCTTTGGATTCGGCATCTCGGTGTGAAATTCGAGTTCATGGCGCTTCAAGCAGTCCATCAGCATAACAGCCCAGAACCCAAATAACAGCGCTGCTACTGCTGCGACGCTATACAGCGGGATCGGAATCCCACTCATAAACTCACGCCTAGTTCCCTGATCCACTTGTTCAGCTTGGCGCATCTGGCAGGATCGCATTCATCGATGCATCCGACGCATGGATCAAACTTCCTCCCTGCCATCAGCAGTTCGTATTTCCCGACTCCACCTGTGAACCTGACCAGGTATGTCCGGACGCCGCCTGTCGTCACCAGTTCGCGTCCAACAAATTTTGCGTCCAGCAGTGTGCGGACGATGCGCGCACATCTTCTGCCGTCGACCCCGAGTTCCAGCCGTAGCTGGTTCTGCAATATTCCGTCTTTGCCGCGACGTATCAATCCAAGTGCGCGCTCTTCGATCTCTTCCATCAAACGCCATCTCCGTTTTTATTCGACCGGGACGATTAGAATGATGTTATTGCCACGAAGGACGACCGATCCAAGAGAACGAAGCCGCTCTCCGTCAGCAATCTCCACAGTATCCAGCATATGCAGATTCAGATAGTCGTCCACGCTCTCGAGTTCACCCTCGAGAATATGCGTGTCGCCTTTCATCTCAACCTGTACCCTGGACCCGATCATGCTCTGAACTTTCTTTGTTGGAAACAAGATAACTCCTCTTTAATTAAATTCCGCTAATTTCGTACGATTCGAGTATCACTTCCTCGCTCGGATACCCGGTATGGTATGTCTTTCCGGTATCGAGATCGTTGACCGTGATCTCGGCTGGCGCAAATATATCCAGCTCGATCCTGGAAAAGTCGTACCCTGCACTCTCAAACGTCTTGTAAAACGGCTTGCCATAGTCCTGCGAGGTTCTGGCAGGCACCTGTTTGAAGATCTCCTCCTCAAATCCCCTGGTGGTGAGCACCACCGATCCGCAGTAGATGATGCTATCATTTGTCGCGCCTATCGCACGCATCTCGTCAAGCATCACTGGAGCGACCGGCGCGGTTCCTACCGCACGCTCTATCTTTCTCGTATCGAATCCGAGATCGTCCAGCCTGCGGATTGCAGTCTCGATCACGCGCCCTGAGACCTGCACCGATCCAACGATACATGCGGTCGGCGCAACCAGTGCAAAGACATCAGAAGTAGCAACCTCGCAGCTATCAGCGATGAACTGCATAACCTCATCGTCCGGCAGTTTGTTCGATTCAAGCGCGATGACCGCGCAGTCGGCATTGTCATGATATGCAATCCTCTCAAAGAGTGCTGCCGGCTTCTGCGCGAGCGCACGCGCAGGTCCCGAACCCATCGCAACATACTTCCCGACATAGATCTGCCAGCCCGCGGTCTGTGCGCCGAGAGATGCGATGCAGGGATGATCAGTAACGACATTAACGAACGCAAGCGGCACGTTGCCGACGCTTCGCATGCAGAGCGTTGCCGTCCCAAGTCCGCCCATACACGCATCAGTAAATGCAAGTCCGGCTTCATAGCTGCCTGCGACCTCAACACCGCAATCGATGACCGTAGCGCCATTGTCAAGCGTGTGAGCTTTGATTTTAAACTCCTCGCTTAAGTCGATCATCTCCTCCACGATGTCCAGTGCAGTCTCGTTCACAGATAGCATATCGGTCACTCCGCGATATTATACGGTACAATCATATAATCATATCGCTTGGATGAGGTGTCACGCCATCTGGTGTTACTACGGTTTTGAACATTTTACATGATCGTTTTTAGCACGAATAACACCACGCAATGCGACACTCCTGCTTGGATAGCCCCGGGCGGATTTGAACCGCCGTCGCAGGTTCCAAGGACCTGCAGGCTTGACCGCTACCCTACGGGGCTTTTGTGGTTGTAACTTATAGATTGTACGATGATATATTAAGGTGGTATGTCGGATGCGGAAAGTGAGAAGTGCGCCGCACTCTTCAGAACGCTTTTAATAGCACACACCTATAGATCAACGATGACAGGGCAGGAGCATACAGATAGCGCGGAAACAGAGAGATCGGACATGGATGATAAAACCGGGCAGATTGAGGCGTCGATCGATGATAGGGCGGATCGAGAGAGTCGAATCGATGATAGACACCTCGGCACCAATACGTCGCCCCGACCCATCCCCGCGCCGCTATCTCCAACGCCCCAAACACCCCCGCCGCACTCGCCGCCTCCGCAGACGCCGATCCCGCCGGGCGCTCCCACCCCACCGCCGAAAGGAGGTTCATCGAGAGGATTCTTCGCCTACATTGTGATCGTGTTCTCGCTGATACTGATCATTGGAGTGAGTCTTGCAGTGATCTTTGGTGGCGTTGATCTGCACGGTGTCTATACCGACAAAGATCAGGTTGCAGTGATCTATGTGCAGGGAATGATGATTACAGGCGGAATACCTGATGGATTCGGGGTTTCAACATCAGAAAACGTCTGCAAGCACTTGAGACTTGCAGCAGATGACGATAATGTAAAAGCGATCGTTCTGCGGGTAAATAGCCCGGGCGGCTCGGTAGCAGCATCGCAGGAGATCAAAAAGGAGATTGAGAAGGCGAAAGAAAAGAAGCCGGTAGTGATCTCGATGGGCGATGTCGCTGCAAGCGCTGCATACCATATCTCAGCGTCTGCCGACCGGATCATCGCGAATCCAGGCACCATCACAGGCAGCATCGGCGTGATATGGGTCTTTGAGAACAAGAGCGGATACTACGACGAGGAAGGGATTGAGCACTGGGTTGCAAAATCCGGGGAATTCAAGGACATGGGTGCTGACTGGAGAAACCTGACTGTAGACGAGCAGACGTATGCCGATGAAGTCGTGATGGAGGTCTTCTCGACGTTTGTGGACGATGTCGCTGCCGGCAGGAACATGACCAGGGAAGAGGTGCTGAACCTTTCAGATGGGCGGATATATACCGGTGCGGCGGCTATGGATCTCGGTCTGGTGGATGAGACCGGCAATATGTATGATGCCATCGATATAGCAGCAGAACTCGGGAATATCACAGGAGAGCCCACGATCACGTATATGAACAAACCATCGCTCTCCCAGTTGTTATTCGGAAGCGAAGAAAGTATGGAAGATATCAGTCGGTATATAGTCCCTGGCTTTCCTGATTCAGTACGATCTGCTCGACCGTGCCTATATGGATTGTACATGCCTTACTCGGTCGCTGTGCCGGCTGGAAGTCATAAGTGAGGGGCTCACCCTGCGGGCATACGCATTCGATCACCTGCAGCAGTACGATCGCCTCGGCACATCCCTTGACCATCCCGATTTTTTTATCCACGATCTGGCACGCATCCCGAAATGGGCAGGTGCTGCCGATCTCAAGCCTGACAGCACCACCCTGCGTCGTGGTTATGCTGAAGTCGTGCACATCCGGAGTGAACTCTGTGAAATGGTGGATCGCATCCTCCGGTCGGTCAAACCTGAGCGACAGGTCCATACCCAACTCCTGCATCCGGATCAGGGTTGCCTCCCTGATGATCGGGTCAAAGAGCACACGCGCGTCTCGGAACCGCTGATACGATACCTTCGCCACGGCTGCGACCAGTGCATGGCATGATAGCCCTCTGGAATTTGTGCACTCGGTTTCATTCATACACATCAACCCCACACTTACATAGTATAAAACTTCTCATCGATCATAAATATTGGGGTCAAATCGGGGGCTATGATTGTGAAGTTATCAGGGGTGGCGGGGCTGATTTTAAGTGGTGCCCCATGCCCGCAATCATTTATTTCTGGATAAAATCTCTCCGGGCATTCGGACAAGCCACGATCTCTGCAAGGAGCGGATGCTTCCATTCGCAGACGACCGTAAACATTGCGTCGGGATTCTGTCGGATCAGGCGAAGCACGTTCCCGAGCGCAACCGAAGCCGCCTCGTAATCCGGTTCTGGCGACCGGGGAACCTCTGCATTGAACGGATACGTCTCGCCAAGTTCCACAGGATACGCACCAAACGGCGCTTTCAGATTGAGCACATGATCGAACCGATCCGCCTCCTCCCTAACTTTCAGGGTCCGCACAAGCACGGTCCCGTCCAGATCGAACCGGTCGAGCCGCTCACCGAACCTGAGCACCTCTGCCCGGTATGCGGATTCGCTCCCGCAGTAGAAGAACGTCGACTTATGGATCGGATCGAACCTCTCAATCCAGTCCGTATGACAGATGGCACGCTTGAGCCCATCAAGCAGTCTCGGATGCGCCCTGCACCTGCGCTCGACGAGTTCCCAGAGGTTGCCCTCGATGATACACTGCTTTATGGTCCGGATCTCCTCAAACGTCGCATACAGGTTGTGCTCTGCGAGTGAAATGTAATTTCCGCTTGCAAATTCGTCTCTCAATTCATCTGCAGTATGCGATGCGCATACAGGGCAGGAACATGGGAGATATTTAAGATCAGCCAGATGGTAGGTCCCGTCAGCGGTGAGATACCGCCCGTCCCGCGCATAGAGCGCATACGCTGCCGAATCGAAGAGATCGCATCCAAGCGCAACCGCAAGCGCAAACATCGCAGGATGCCCTGCGCCAAAGAGATGGACAGGCGCAGCCGGAGAGAGCCCTTTCTTCGATGCGACGATCGCATCCACCATATCAGCGAACCGATAGTTCACAAGCAGCGGCACAACCGCACCTATCGGGTAGATGTCAAAGCCGATTTTGGAGAGCGAGCGAGCGCATTCGTACCGCAGGTCCGGATGGGTCGATCCCTGCACGGTACCAGAAAGGAGCATCGAGCCAGCAAGCCCGTCTGAGCCCATAAGCCGGTGCGCAGCCTCGCACCTCTCAATCGTCGTCCTCATCTCTGACCCGGCGCGATCGCGCGGCACATCAGGCGGCGTTGGGATGTCGAGCGGTACACCGATGTCAGAGCCGATCATCTGCTGGAAGCGGACGATCTCCTCTGAAGAGATATCGATGTCGTGGTACACTGATAACTGGTACGATCCCGAATCGGTCATGATCGCACCATCGAAATCGAGCAGGGAATGCACGCCCCTGTCCAGTGCATGTTCTTTCAGTTCCGGGTTCTGGTAGATGATGTACGCATTGGTGATCGCGATCTCTGCCCCGAATTTCGTGAGTTCGGACGCGGGTATCATCTGTATGTTCGGGTTTACCACAGGCATGACGGTCGGGGTCTCGATTCTCCCGTGCCCGGTGTGCAATCTCCCGATTCTGCCTGCTGAGTCCTTGTGTGTGATCTCGAAGTGGGACATGATGGTGGTTCGTCTATCTTTAAACGTCTTATCTTCTCCTGTGCACGGATCTAAAATAGTCTAAATCAGGGATGGCAGGATACAGGGCATGAACAGCAAGTTTAATCCCGCACCCAGCATCATATCATCACCATGCCCGAACCACAGACCGTGCGATGTGAATGCGGCGCGCTGACCGTGCCAACGACTCTCAACCGATACGGTAGAGATATAAATGGATCGCAGTGCCCGGTTTGCGGCAAAATTTACATGGATGCCGATGAGTTCAACCGCGCACTCGAATCATGGGTCGCGAAACAGTGCTGTCGATCCGACAAGCCCTGTTAAATCTAATCTAAATCGTAACTACTCAAGTACCTAAAACACTATCCTGAGACTTCACCTATACCGGCACTACCTGACCCGGGACATACCGGAACCAAACAGGGAATTTAACCGCGGAGGGCGCAGAGGAACGCGGAGGAGGCTAAAAACTCTGCGAACCTCTGCGTACTCTGCGGTTATTTTTCTTGACAGAAAGCACAGGATCGCAATCAGGAGGCCAATCAGCATACCTGAGTAGTTACGAAATGTTTTTATAAAACGAGTTCTGACGTAACCGCATGGAGCATAGGGAACTCCGCCATGATCGACACACGGTTTCACTTCTGACTGACCATATAGTCGTCTCGCCGAAGTATCGAGGGGAGATTCCGGTCGAGAAGACGATCGCGCTTGCAGTAAAGGGGATTATTCGTAAGATATACAAAGAGATGAAAATCGAAATCGTTGACATAGCGGTGAAAAATCAGGAGAAAACGAATGCGAAAACGCTATGTGCAGGCATTTGACTTAAGTCCGGGGTTTGGTGACTTTTATTCAAAGTCAAATTAAACAGAAAGGAGGAAAACATGGCAAAGGCAAATAATGCCACTGTAGGGACCTATCTTGCGAAACGTTTGGAGCAAGCAGGCATCAGGCATATTTTCGGCGTACCAGGTGATTATGTTCTGGATTTCTTTGATATTCTGGAGAAAAGTAATTTAAACGTGGTTTGTAATTGCAACGAACTGAACGCAGGTTATGCAGCCGATGCGTATGCCCGATTAAACGGTGTCAGCGGTGTATGCGTTACCTATGGTGTGGGAGGGTTAAGCCTATTGAATGCAGTTGCCGGGGCTTTTGCGGAAAGGTTGCC
>DAOURL010000238.1 GCA_030625165.1 Methanosarcinales archaeon
GGATATCCGCATATAAAACCACGAGATTACACAAGATTAACACAGAAATCTTGTGGAGATGGCTGCGCCGCTGCTGCCTTCGGCGCTGCTTCGCAGATCGCAGACTGTGTAATCTTGTGGTTCCTACCACAAGTTACCCGAGCATGCACATGTGAGTGACGGATGCGACTTTGAGGAGGGGGTGCTGGGTGGTATCCAGTCAAGAGATCGTGTTGTAGGTGGAGATGTATCGGTAGCCGCACCTCTGGTGGAGGTGAGGGTCTGGCGTGAACTTTGTCCGGAAGCCATCCTCATAGAAACCGATAATAACCAGAACGCGAGAATAGCACCATAATGGATGTCAGGAGCGATCCATCGATGCCACCGTCAGCAGGGTGGGGCGTTCCCACTGCCTGCAAGGCAGGATATTACGGGAAAAGGAGATCCTATGGATGAAATACTAAATATTTATGAACGTCTGGACGGGCGCACCACGCTTGATGACTTTAAGGCAAAGATCGATGAGAAGGTCGCCACGATGGGCGGGCTATGTGATGAAGCGACCGCGGCTTTACTGGTTGCCCAGGAACTCGGAGCAGACACGCCGGTCACGAAGATCAAGGACATCACACCCGATAACAGCAGCGTCTCCTTTGCCTGCCGGGTGGTGTCCGTCTCTGATGTACGCGAGTTTTCACGCAGCGACGGATCGGCGGGGAGGGTAGCTAACATCACCGTCGGGGATGAGACCGGAACGATCCGGGTCTCGCTCTGGGACGAACTCGTGGATCTCGTAAATGAGATCGAGGTTGGGGAGCACCTCCAGATCGGAGGATATGCGAAGGATGGCTACGCGGGCACAACCGAGGTCTCGGTCGGCAGGACCGGGCACATCGACGTGATCGAACCGTCGCACGAGATCGAGATATCTGTAAAATCGCACCCCATCGCAGACCTGTGCGCGGGCATGGCAGATGTGAACGTGACAGGGCAGGTGCTTAATGTAAGCGACGTCCGCACCTTCACGCGCAGGGATGGCTCGAACACCACGGGCAGCGTCGGCAACATCACGATCGGGGATGAGACCGGCAAGATCCGGGTGACGCTCTGGGACGATAAGACAGAGATGCTTGAAGCGTTAAATGTCGGAGACTCTATAAAAATTACAGGCGGGTACACGCGCGAGAACAACTACGACAGCGCGATAGAGATCCAGATCGGGGATCAGGGCACAATCGAAAAAAGCGATGAGACTGTGGATTACACCGAAGATATCACCCCGCTCTCTGACATTGGCATCGATGAGACCTGCACGGTCGTTGGTTATGTGACCGGTCTTGATGAGACGAGAGAGATCACACGCAGCGATGGAAAGATATCACGGGTGACGAACATCTACATCTCGGACGAGACCGGAAAGACCAGACTCAGGGTTGCGCTCTGGGGGGAACACGCGGATATGCCACTCGATATCGGGGACAAGATTCAGATAATCGATTGTTCTGCGAAACCCGGATGGAAGGACGGGGTTGAACTCAGCGCTGGCTGGAAGAGTTCGGTGCGCGTGATATGAAGGTAAGGCGACTCCCGGTTGCGATCTCCAGTTGAAATGATGGGGTCATTTAGATCAGGGCGCCGGCGCATGGCGCTAAGGAGCTGTCGCATAATTAGCTTAAACAAAATCTATGATGTTCCTGATAATGGAGCCAGAAGCGTTCCAAATATCGGTCGCATGAGTGTCGTTTTGCCGGATTGTCT
>DAOURL010000160.1 GCA_030625165.1 Methanosarcinales archaeon
GTAACTACTCAGGTATGCTGATTGGTCTCCTGATTGCGATCCTGTGCTTTCTGGCAAGAAAAATAACCGCAGAGCACGCGGAGGTTCGCAGAGTTGTTATCATCCTCCGCGTTCCTCTGCGTCCCCCGCGGTTAGATTCCCTGTTTGGTTCAGGTATGTTCCGGGTCAGATGGTGCCGGTATAGGTGAAGTCTCATGATATTGTTTTAGGTACCTGAGTAGTTACCTTTATTCGTCCGTTATCAGTAAGGGCAACTCCGATCAGGGCATCCGCCCGCATAATCGGATTCAGCACCCACATACCCGCCAAATGATAACACCTGTTCGCTCTTGCTGCCATATCGATAGATGGTTATGCCCTTGCATTTCAATTCGTACGCCAGCAGAAACGCTTTTCTCACATCCATGGGCGTCGCATCCTTTCTCAGATTGATCGTCTTTGAGATTGCATTGTCCACAGACTCCTGAAACGCTGCCTGCATCCTGACATGCCAATCCGGATCGATATCCAGAGCGGTAACAAACAGATCCTTCACATCTTTTGGGATGTCAATATCCTGCACAGAACCGGTCTTTGCGATCGCAATCATCAGGTCCCTGCTATAAAATCCCCTCTCTCTGGCAACCCTTTCAAATACAGGATTGACTTCCACCAGTCTCGCATGATCAAGAACATTTCTGACAAAAGAAACAGCAAACAGCGGCTCGATCCCTGATGTTGTTCCTGCAATGATCGAGATGCTTCCTGTTGGGGCGATGGTTGTCAGGGTTGCGTTTCGCATATTCGTGCCTTTCCATATACTCTCATCGATATTTGGAAATGGTCCCCGCACCTCACCAAGCCTGACAGATGTCTCCCTTGCAACACCCGTCATAAATCTCATCAATTTCCTGCCAAGATCCAGTGCTTCCTCTGAATTGTATGGTATCCCAAGTTCGAGCAGCATCTCTGCAAATCCCATGACCCCAAGACCGATCTTCCGGTTTGCTCTGGTCATCTCTCCAATCCGGGGCAGGGGATATCTGTTCGAGTCGATCACATTGTCAAGGAAACGAACCCCGAGTTCGGTTAAGTCTCTCAACTGTTCCCAGTCGATATCGTTCTTTGGAATGATCTTTGCTAAATTTATCGATCCGAGATTGCATGATTCCCAGTCCAGTAGAGGGACCTCTCCGCATGGGTTTGTGGAATCTATCTGATACTTTGGGGTTGGGTTGTGTGCATTGATACTATCGAGAAAGACCATGCCAGGGTCGCCTGTTCTCCATGCCATCGTCGCTATCAGGTCAAAGACATCATCCGCACCAAGACTTCGCACGCATTCATTGTTTCTCGGATTGATCAACTCATAATCCCTGTGCTTCTTCACCGCTTCCATAAAATCATCATTTACGCCAACAGAGATATTAAAATTCCTTAAAACTCCTTCTTTTTCCTTGGAAGTTATAAAATCTATAATATCGGGATGGTTCACGTTCAGGATGCCCATATTTGCCCCGCGTCTCCGCCCTCCCTGTTTGATGACATCGGTTGTCACATCAAAGATGCGCATGAACGAGACAGGACCTGATGCGCTTCCCATCGTTGATCGCACAATATCTCCCTTCGGTCGCAATCTTGAGAATGAGAATCCGCATCCTCCGCCGCTCTGCTGAACGATCGCCATCGCCTTTAATGCACCGAAGATATCTTCAATCGAATCAGGAACAGGTATCACGAAACACGCACTGAGTTGACCGAGCTTCGTGCCTGCATTCATCAATGTCGGGGAATTTGGCAGAAATTCGAGATTCTTCATCGATGAGTAGAATCTCTTCTCAAATTCCTCTGATTTACCTGAAATTGCCTTTGCAACCCTTCCAAACATCTGATCTGGCGTCTCGATGATGTTTCCTGCCTCATCCCTCATCAGGTATCTCTTATTCAGAACCTCGATCGCATTGACTGTTAACTTCAGTTCATCATAAACCCCAAAGAACTTCTTTGCGTCCCTGATTTCGCTTCTTCTCTCCCTGTACAGGATGTAGGCTTTTGCCACCTCATACAATCCGTGTCTGACAAGAACCTCCTCCACAATATTCTGCACATCCTCAACAGTCGGAATGCCTTGAATTCTTTCCTCAATCAGTGCGACAACTTCGTCTGTGAGTTTTTCGACGAGTTTTTCATCGTCTGTGTTTGTGGCGAGGACTGCTTTGTGTATAGCGGTAGTTATCTTCTCTTTTTTGAAATTGGTAATTCTTCCATCCCTTTTCAGGATATTATCCATGCGATTCTCTCTGTTGTGTTGTTATATTACCTTTTCAATCGGCAGCAATCCCTACTACGGTTGCATAAGTCTTCCGGGTGTGTGGGAGTTGGCTTCAAGTAAGACATTCGTGCTCTCTGGTCGAACACCAGAGTCCGGGTTAACAGCCCTTTTTATTGTGTTATCCCTAGCCCCGCCAGCACCCCCTGCTCGATGCTGTCAGCCTTTGAAGGCGTTTTTAAAATTATCATATCGTGCACGCTTATCCGGGTCTGATAGCACATCATGAGCTTTGTTTATCTCTTTCATCTTCTGCTCGGCATCCGGGTCGGTGGATGCGTCAGGATGATAAAGCATGGAAAGTCTACGATATGCCTTCTTTATCTCGTCCCGGCTGGCATCCGTGCTTACGTCGAGCACTTTGTAGTAATGTGGGTGGGTATCATCTTTGGTGCTTCCGGCGGACTTTTTGTGGAAGAACGGATTTTTCTATCATAACTCATAACACCATTCTGAAGTCAACGACCCCGGACGGCGCTTCGCCCGGTCCTATGCATCAGGATAATGCTCAGGGCTTATATTGCCCTTGAAATGTAGAATTTTAGTAACTACTCAGGTACCTAAAACCACTATCGGGGGACTTCACTATGCAGGAACTACCGGGACATGGGGGATACTATAACCAAACCGGGAATTTAACCGCAAAGTGCGCAGAGGGACGCGGAGGGGGGATAAACGGTTAAATTCTCTGCGTTCCTCTGCGCCCTCCGCGGTTATTTTTCTTGCCAGAAAGTACAGAATCGCAATCGGTCGACCAATCAACATACCTGAGTAGTTACGAATTTTATTAGATAAAAGATGGAACTGTAATTGATTATTCAACTTTCCGAGATGCAAGTTTTGTGCCAGAGTAAAAACTGGTCCCAAAATTTTTCTCTTTTGTTTTCTCCAACCGAATATCTTCTGTTATTTAGTCCCACCTTGATATTGCCACAATGCTTTATCCAATTTCCGAAGAGAAACACCATTTTGTTTAGCAATTTCTCGGCAAATTTCGTTATACTTTTGCCAGCACTCAAAAGTATCGTCAATCTCTCCGTTTATTTTATCGAGAGCTTTAAGCGAGTCCCACGCACGATAATCCATAACAGTATACTGCTCTGGGAAACAAAAGAAAAGAATTGCAGATGCCATTCTAATTTGAACACCATTTAACAGAGTTAATATTTCTATCTTCAGTTTTTCATTTTTGGTTGACAATGACACTTGAGTGACTTCTTTTACATATTGCTCGTCATTCTTATTCACATGTCCCTTGACACGAGCGGCTTTCCACTCTGCAATATATAATAATATTCCTTTTGTAAGAGATAAAGGTGGCGACCCCATCCCCTCAATAGATTTAAAAATTTTTATCTCTAAGCGGTACTCTTTTTCATCGACTTTATCATCATACTGTTTAGCTAAGTCTTCAATCCAGGCTTTATCTATTATCATTCTGTAACTCCACTTTTTAATTGAAGCTCCCATACATTTTAAATCTAAGGAAGTTGCTGTGGTTCGAGAAGTGTTTGGTTTTCTCCATTCCTCTGGGAGCTTAAGTTATCCGCCCCGCAGTCACTAAACCCCACACTAAAGTACAGAGCCCGTATATAGCGACTTCGCATTTGACTTCTCCGCATGTATCTCCCCACAACCCCCCATCCATGACCAACCGAGCCATGGAAGCAGGGTGGCGCCCAGAGACCAATGCCTGCCCACTCCTTGAGATGTGGAAATGCTTCGTGCAATTCTCTGCTGCTCCTTCCTTTTATTCTCTTAGCTATAAAGCTTACAGAATATTTCGGGGGGTATTCTATAAAGAGATGGACATGATCCACATTCACCACCATGTCAATGATTTCGATTTTCATCTCTTTGCATATCTTAGTGGAGATTTTATAAAATAACCCTCCAAAAAACAACCCATGCACTCTACCCAAACTGGTGGTAAATCACCACTTCACCCTCCCGCCAGCCGCTCCACCCGCTCAACAGTATCAGCATCCTCAGGCGTCTTATCAAACCGCACCCGAACGAGCCGCGGGAACCGAAGCGCATATCCTGACGCGTAATGCTTGCTCTTCTGGATCTCCTCATACGCGATCTCAAAAACAACAGCGGGCTTAAGCTCGATTGCGCTTCCATCCTCTGAGATGATATACTGCGAAAAGAGTTCGGTCAGTTCTGCTAACTGCTCATCGGTTATGCCTGTGCCGACC
>DAOURL010000077.1 GCA_030625165.1 Methanosarcinales archaeon
CCTCCTCCGCGTTCCTCTGCGCCCTCCGCGGTTAAATTCCCTGTTTGGTTCCGGTATGTCCCGGGTCAGGTAGTGCCGGTATAGGTGAAGTCTCATGATAGTGTTTTAGGTACTTGAGTAGTTACCATTCGTGTTCTATTGCCGCCGATCTCGGATCATAGAAGCGCCATCATACTGCTGGATATCAGATCGCCGTAGACGGCAGCAGCTACAAATCCTGCCGTGATCGGGATCATGAACGGCAGTCCGGGCGTCACCCAGACTCGCTCGCCAATTAATCCTCTTGATGCGAGTTGCTCCAATCGTTCCAGGACCGGATCATCGATACCGACACCGCGTCTCGTGAACTTCTTTCTGACCTCCCTGCCTTCACATTCAAAATCCTCGATCAGTCTGACGTGCCGGCCCTCCAAATCAGATATCTTGCATTTATATCCGACAATCAGGTACCACGGGTTTTCCATGATTTCACGCACGGATAATGTGCAGAGGTTGTATGCAAGGATTCCGAGCGGCACGACGATGGTTAGCAAGACCGCATTAGCAAGCGTGCTGAATGCGAAGATATTCAGGGGCGGTGCGCCGCTCAATGGAAGTCCGTATCCGAAGACCGTTATATCCGGAAAAGCCGGAAAGATGAACGACAGCGCGATCAGCGCCTTTGCATCCGCACCCCCGAATGCACCGAGCCGGAATAAGATGTATACAAATACATAGATGCCCACAACCGAGACTGCCGTATGCAGGAGGTATCCTTTCCCTTGCGCGAGCGCGTCCGCGATCACAAGTGGCAGGGCAGCAACGAAGACCACGCCCCAGAGTTCATTCGGCACGGTTCTGGTCTTAAGGTCACGTCGGCATGAGTATAACAGGAATATCAGACAGATAAAGAGTTTTATTAGATCGATCATGCGCCCACGTTCCATAGATTTAACCTGAACCGTATTTTATTCTTTTGGTGTCGATTAGTATAATATTTAAGTACCACGAACTCCACATAATACTGAACGTAGTTCATTAATGGGTAATAGACCATGCAGACGCTGAAGAAAGAGATCGAAGAAAGAATCTTAAACGCAGCACGCGTGGAGTTTGCGGAGCACGGGTTCGCAAAAGCGAAGATGCGCTCGATAGCGGGGAGGGCAGGCGTATCCACAGGCAACCTGTACACATACTTTCCGAACAAGGACGATCTATTCTGCGCACTGGTCGCGCCCACTGTCGATCAGATCAACGAATATGTCAGCTACGACAGAATAGCGGCACAAACAAACTGCGGTGAGGGCTGGACGTACAACAGGCGCCGGGAGTTTTATCTGGAGATTGCGGATTTTCATGACCGGAACCGCGAGGATATGAAGCTGATCCTATTTAAATCGCAGGGATCGAGACTGGAAGACTTCAGAGAAGATTGCATCCGGAAACTGGACGAAACGATCCCTCTCTGCAAGGATATGCTGCCGTACAAAGAAGCGGATGGAAAAGTAGATGAGTTTCTCTGGCACTCGCTCCACTCTTTTGTCGTAAACACGTTCATCGAGATGACGATGCACGACCTGAGCCGCGAGGAGATGGTGCAGTGTGCAGTCGATCTGGCGACATACATGCACTACGGGTGGCGCGCGATCGTGATATCCCGGATCGAAGATTTTGCGAAGAAAAACGAGTGACGTTCATTTATAAAAATATACATTATAAAAATATACAAAATAAAAGATGTGAAAAAAGCAGGAGGTTAGAATGCCGGGAAACGAACAGGAATATAAATATTGGGGTAAGCTTGCCAGGACGTTTCATGAGGATGCTCTTTACGTCGTCGGTCCCGATGTTTACCAGGAAGTTAGGCGGTGGCTTCAAAATCAATTTGAGGTCACGGATACGGCTTTAGAGTTGGGTTGCGGAACCGGGTTTTTCTCAGGGATTATTGCGGATAGAGTAAAGCATTTGACAGCAACGGATTTTGCTCTGGAAATGATTGAGCAGGCAAAGAAGAACTTAAGCCAATTTAGCAATGCAGAAGTCCAAAAAGTTGATAGTTACGACACCTCCTTTGCGGATAACGTCTTCGATGCGATTCTACTGGCAAACCTTCTCCACATCGTGGAGAATCCGGTCGCAGTTTTGAAGGAAAGCCACAGAGTTCTACAGAGCGACGGGAGGATCGTAATCGTCGATGCCACCGGACATGGGATGAGCTTTTTCAAAAAGATGGGGCTTGTGGTTCGCTATCTGAGACGATTCGGTAAACCGCCGTCAAGTAACAGGAGTTTCAGTCCGGACGAGCTTGCCGCGATGGTCAAGGAGGCAGGTTTTGCGGTTGAAGAATCGGTACTGATCGGCAAGAACGCAAAAGCAGTGTGCTTAAGGGGCAGGAAGATAGGATGACAGTTGCGATACACCAGATACCGCTTGGAATTACCAACTGCTACCTGATAAGAGACGAAGGAACCGTTCTGGTTGATGGCGGACCGCCAAAAAATATCCGAAAGTTCCTGAAAACCTTAAGTAGCCTCGCAATTAACCCCCAGGAGATATCGCTTATCCTTTTAACTCACTGCCACTGGGACCATATCGGTTCTGCGGCTGAGATAAAGGCGCTCACAGGTGCAAAGCTTGCTATTCACCGAAACGGCAGAGACTTCATGGAAAAGGGGGGGCTGAAGATGGTGCCGCCGCCAGCTACGTATCTATGGGGGCGTCTGGTGCGGGCAACAACTGTTCGATTGGCAACAGCGATAGCGTCCTATCCGAGGACGACCGTGGACCTGGTACTGGGGGGTGATGAGTTCTCCTTATCCGACTACGGCATTGATGGGAGCGTAATTTATACGCCAGGGCATTCTTCTGACTCGGTGAGCCTGCTGCTCGGCACTGGTGAAGCGTTTGTGGGCGATCTGGCGATGAACGGTCTCCCGATGCGAATCGGGGCAGGGATACCGATCTTTGCTGATGATGTCGGTGTGGTGAGGGAGAGCTGGCGGATGCTTATCGATATGGGCGCAAAAGTGTTCTATCCAGCTCACGGGAAGCCTTTTGCGGCGGATAGGCTGAAGGGGGTGGTATAATCCGTAAAGATAACACATTCGAACAAAACCATAAGAAAGGAGAGATAAATCAAAATGGAACTATTAGATGCCATTAAATCAAGAAGAAGTGTAAGAGCGTACAAACCTGATCAGGTTCCCGAGGAAGTCTTAACAGAACTTCTGGATATCGTCAGATGGGCGCCTTCTGCAACCAACACACAGCCATGGGAGTTTTTCGTTCTGACTGGAAAGGTGCTTACCGATCTCAACCATGCCACCGTTGCGAAGATCCGCGAGGATATGAAGCCCAATCCCGACATAGATTTGTTTGAGAAACCTCCGAAGGGACATTACGCAAAGAGGCAGCAGAAATTCTTCAAGCAAATTCTTGGCATTATTGAACCCGAAGAGGGTAAAGACAAGATGCAGAACTGGTTTGAGATGAGTGTTGGGAACTACGGTGCCCCGGCTCGGATCGTAATCGTTGCGGATAAGTCGGCGCCGGGCTGGTTCGTCTTCGATATCGGCATAGTAACCCAGACGATAGCTCTTGCAGCGCAGGAATACGGACTCGGAACCTGCATTCTGGGCGACGCAGCGGCTTACCCTGATGAGGTACGAAGGATTGCAAACATTCCTGAGTCCAAGCAAATCATCATCGGAATTGCCATTGGCTACCCGGATTGGGATCATCCGTTAAACAGCCTGCGTACAGGGAGGGAGCCGGTCGAGGAACTGGTTACGTGGTGCGGGGTGGCGGAAGAATGAGGGAACAACAATGCAGGACACTACGGCCGGTACTGGCCGCACTTATACTCTTTCTACTCCTCGCACTCGCAGCGGCACCAGCAGAAGCACTCTCAGTGAAACTGATGAAGTACGACCCGTATCCGGCGAACACCGGCGAATATGTGACCGTCTGGATTAAGGTCGAGAATCCCGGACTCGGAGGACCATCAGAGGACGTTAAACTAAGGATAGTTCCTGAATACCCGTTCTCACTTGAACCCGGCGAGACCGGACTTGAAGAGATCGGCAAACTCTCGATGAACGACTATGCGATGTTTGATTTCAGATTGCGAGTGGATTATAACGCAATTGACGGCAAAAATACCCTCAAAGTCGAGTACATGGAGCGCATTGATTCCGAATGTAGCGAGACGGAACTCACGATCGAGGTCGAATCAGACAAAGTCGATTTCGAGATCGCAGACATCGACAGCGTGCCCTTGCGGCTCAAACCCGGAGACGATGATGCAAAGATCGTGGTCATGATACAGAACATCGGCGACGGCGACGCGGAATGTGTAAAATCTCGCCTCATGCTTCCGCCAGGATTTAATGCATCGGACAGCTACTCAGACATCGCAAATCTCGGAACCGTTGCGGCGGATGCGAGTTCTGATGCAACCTTCTACATCGACGTCGATGAGAGCGTGCAGCCCGGCGAGCAGATCGCAACGATCACAATCACCTACATGGACAAGGATTCCGACGAATACAAAGAGGAGACGCTCGATCTCAGGATTCCCATCAAGAATACACCGCTATTTGAGATCGTATCCTCCGAGATTACGCCCGGCACAATCACAGTCGGCGACACCGCGACTCTAAAGATGCGGATCAAGAACACAGGGACCGGGGATGGAGAGAGCGTCCGTGTGAGGGCAATGCTCAAAAGCGAGCAGCCATTCGACTTCTCGAACGGAGAGGCGTTCGATTACATAGGCGCCCTCGATGTCGGTGAGATTGGGGAGGCAGTGCTCAAATTCGATGTCGGGGACGATGCCGCATTGAAGACATATCTCCTTGACATTGAGATCAGGTGTGTTGAAGATGAGGACGTGCATCTGTTCGACAAGAAAGTTCCTGTCGCGGTGGTTAATGCCAAACCGAGCAATCTTATTCCGATTTTTGTTGGTGGCGCTATTCTGATGCTGCTGTATCTGGGTTACAGGTTTTTGCTTCCGAGGGTCAGGAGATAACGATGGAATACCAAGTGTTGTGCCAATCGGGATCACGAATGACACGAATAAACGAATCGCACGAATTTCATAGCATAGATTCGTGTCATTCGTCCATTCGTGAAATTCGTGATAAAAATCATCTCAATTGGATAGTAAAACTTCCACAAATATCACGAATGACACGAATAAACGAATCGCACGAATGTCAAGAGGTGAACAGATGAAAGGAGATAAAATCCTCCATAAGGAACTGTCTTATCAGGTAATGAAAGCGGTATTTGAAGTGCATAACATGCTTGGGGCAGGTTTCGTCGAGAGCGTGTATGAAGATGCGCTGGCATACGAATTGGAACTACGCGGAATCGCATTTGAGAACCAGAAAGCGGTCACAGTGCGCTACAAAGAGCGCGTTGTTGGCACACATCGCCTTGATTTTGTTGTGGACGGTAAAATCGTCCTTGAGCTGAAAGCCGTATCTGCGCTAACAGACGTATTCAAACAGCAGATATTATCGTATCTCAAAGCTACAGACTTGAAATTGGGCATTCTCATTAACTTTGGCACACCACGTGTTGAATACGTCCGTATCGTGAACTAACCGGAATAAATTCGTGTCATTCGTCCATTCGTGTAATTCGTGATAAAAACTGGCAAATAAACACCAAACAAACATCAAAAGACCATCGCCACGCATGAACACAGAAAAACATATCAGGAAACTCGCTAATCTGCAAGAAAAGTATCCTGTGCTGATCCTGCTCGTAGTCCTCATCATAACGGCAGTCATGGCGGACGGTGTGCTTCAGGTGAGGCTGGATCCCGCGTTTGAGGGGATGCTCGCCGATAATACGGACTGCGTCGTGACTCAAGACTTGTTATCAAGCGATTTCGGGTCAACAGATATCATGCTCCTCTTAATCGAGCTTGATTATGACTGCGACGAGCCGAATTCCGTAACAGACATCCGGGACCCAAGGGTGGCTGAATATCTCGATGCCCTGTCCCGATCTATCGCAGCAGAGCAGAACATCGAGAGCGTCTCAAGTTTTGCAGACATCCTCAAAGCGGCAAACAACGGCGAGATTCCGACCGATCCTGCGATGATACGGGAGGTTGCAGAAGAAAAATCCTCCCTACGCTTTGTGAACCGGGAATACAGTTCAACCGTAGTCTATATCGATGCTAACATCAACGGCGACATGGATCTCCTTGATGACCTCGAAAAAGAGATATATAACGACATCGACCAGACGCCCACCCCGACTGGCATCAAATCGATTATCTCCGGGGGACCCTCGACTATGAACCTCATCATGAGCTTGATCGCAAGCGATCTGCTGGTGACGATGGCGTTCTCCATGATCTTTGTCTGGCTCATCCTCTGGCGGCTGCTCAAACACCCGGTAACCGCAATTCTTTCGCTGATTCCAGTATTTGTATCGGTGATCTGGACTGCGGGGTCGATGGGGTATCTCGGAATCGAACTTGCGAGTGTCACGGTGGGTCTTGGCGCGATGATCGTTGGGATGGGCATTGATTACAGCATCCACATCACACACCGGTTCTTTGAGCTGCTTCGGGAGGATCACGACTTCCCGCTCGCAGAATCGGTCGCAACGATCGCACCCCCGCTCTTCGCAAGTGCTGCAACCACGATGGCTGGCTTCGTCGCGATGGCGTTTGGTAAGATGCCAATGAACGCGAAGATGGGGTTTTTGCTGACGACAGGGATTGCTTATGCGTTTCTCGCGGTTCTGATCATTCTCCCGCCGCTTCTTGTCCTTGAAAGAAAGTACATGAGTGCGTCGTTCAAACACACTGAAGCGCGCGGGGCATATTCTGCGAGCGGCGCGGGCAACGTAATCGACGCAAGCAATGTAAGCAATGCATGTTGTGCGGGCAGTGGTAGCGGTGGCAGCAGTGCAGGCGGCGACGGGATTGTCAGGCGCGCGCTCAAGTGGCTCGCACTCTTCCAGACAAGGTCACCGGTTCTCGTGATCGTAATCGCTCTCGTCCTGACTGCATTGATTGCACCGTTTGCGACGCAGTCACGGATGGATGAGTCAAGCGAGAACTGGATACCAGAGGATTGCGCCATAATCGAGGCGTTCCAGTCGATGTGGTCCGACTACTCGGGAACCGATACCTTGACCGTTGTCATGACGCTTGACAACGCTGAAACCGTGAGCGATCTCGCTGATCCGGAGGTGCTTAAGGCAGTTCACAGGCTTGCCATGGTGCTCGGCTCGGATACAATCGTCGAGACCGTGGACTCTGCCACGTTTGCGATAATGGATGCGAACGGCGGACATCTGCCGCAGACGCTTTACACGAGTAAGAAGATCATTGAAGAGAATCCGGGAATCAGATCGGAGTTTAACAGGGATTATTCTGTTATGAGATTCGATGTCGCTGGAACGTCGATAGAATCTGTGGATATACCGGAAATCGAGCAGGAGGTTGGCACGGTCTCGTTTCCGGATGGTGTGAGCGTGCATCTTGTAGGAATGGGTCCGATGGATGCTGCGCTTGGCGAGCAGATGGAATCTGAGATGGGGTTTACAACAGCCGTCGGCTTTGTGCTGGTCTTTATCGTGGCGTCGCTCTTCTACAGGTCAGCACTCGTCGGTCTCATCGCGATCACTCCGATCGTTCTGGCTCTGATCTGGACGATCAGCACGATGGGAATGATCGATCTGCCGTTTACTGCGCTCTCGGTAACGATATTCACGATGGTCATGGGAATCGGGATCGATTACAGCATCCATCTGGTTCACAGGATCAAGGAAGAGCGGAAGAGCCATAGAATCGAGGATGCGGTCGTGATCGCGGTCACAAATGTAGGGGACTCGCTCTTCTCAGCCACAGCCACGACCGCGGTCTGCTTCGCATCGCTCACGCTTGCATCGCTTCTCGCTGTCGACAGACTCGGAAGGACGCTCTCGCTCGGCGTGATATTCTGCTTCTTTGCCGCGCTCTGGATGGTTCCTGCGATTCTCGTGATCGAGGAGCGGGTGCGGGCGCGGAAATGGTGGGGAGGCAAGTAGATGGAGAGCCCGGTAGAGGCAAGCCGTAAAAGAGACCCGAAAATGCGGAGCCGCAATCAATTATCAAATATCCTGCCCTTTCAGAAACTCCTCGTCCTGCACATAGTTCCATCCGAGATCAAGTGCGAGCTTCGCCTTCGTCAGTTCGCGCCCGAGATAGCCGGCATGATCGAGCCGCGAGAGAAGCCCCATCTCGATCGCTGTCGTGAGAATCTTGCAGACATCTGTTCCGATGATCGTTACCTTCGCATGGGTAACGATGATCGCCCTGCTCTCTCTCGAGATCTCAATGCGGAAGCATCCGGCAGGGTCTGGAGCCCATTTTGACTTCTGCGAGGCAAGAATGGATTTTTCAGGAACTTCCGCATCAGGCAGATACCGTTTCTCCTTTAAGATAAGGAGATCGATTCCGAGATCCTTTGGCGAACTGCTACGCTCTATTGCGAGCACCATCATCTGCGAGGCGGTAACGAGTTCTGCGATGCTCCCGCGTGCCTTGTCGCTGTGCTCGGGCGTGAAGAGGATGTCTGCGCTGAGTTCGGATGCGATCCCGGTCAGAAGCGCATTCACGCCCACAGAATCGGCATCGATCAGTTCGGTGACATTGCCGACGCCGAAGAAGAGCGGGGTCGCTTTGTCCTGCTTCCGGAAATCCCTGTACCGGTAAATCGATTCAACGACCCCATGCCCGACAGGATCGAGTACAGGGTCTGCGATGATCTTCTCGATGCCGATTTCCTTCGCATACTCGATATTTCGGAAAAGCGAACCGGGAGCCCTTTGATCCGGGATGATCACAACCGCTGTTCCGTGCTCCAGAACCGCACCGGCAGTGGCATCGATGTTACTCGAATTAAGACTCAGCACGAGATCAACTCCCGACTTAATTCCAGCAACAATGAGATCGGGATCGAGCGTATCTATGCTCACAGGAAGTTTTGTTGTTGCTTTCGCAATCTTAACCGATTTCATAACATCATTGACATTACAATCCATTGTAGCGCCAAGATCGATGATGTCCGCGCCCTTCTCCTCAAACTCGCGTATCTTTTCCGCCAGGCTCTCTTCCGGCATTGCGGTTGCGCCAGCGATCTCTGCCATCACCTTCATGCGCGAGTCTCCACCGATCTTTCTTCCGCAGATCTCAAATGCTGGCTTGGCGCCTCTCTCGTGCCCTTCCAGGTGCGAACGGGCGTCCTCTCGCATCTTCGTTGATAGAAATTCACAGGCAGGGATGGTTTTTGAGAGTTCGAGTTCGCCCACGCACGAGAGCACCGAAGTCAGATCGTACGCATGTCTCGGTCCGAGACGGATCTGCGTTTTGCACCTCTCTTCGAGATCCGTGAAATCGCTCGATACGAGACCCGGAACAAGGATCAGGTCATACCGCCCGGCAGGCAGCGCGGACCTGAGCAGACCCGGCGTTATGAATGCTGCTATCTCGATATCGAGGACGAGCACATCCGCATTCGCCCCCACCGCTTCTCTGACGGTCTGCTGCGCAAGTCTTCCGGTCGCTATGAGGATGTCCATGGTATCACTCGATAATCGTATCGATGCTTTTTAATATTGATGCTTTCTCATCACCAGCCCCATCCAGGCAACATGCACACCCGGGATCGGCGAGCCAGTCTACAACACCCATGACTACCGGGTCGTTGTTGACATCCCTGTCGCCGGAGGTCGTCTGTAAAATCTTATTATGCATGGAAGATGACCCCCTCCTAATGGAAGACGACGACATGTTCGAGAGGATTGATGAGATCATACAGGAGAGCATCCGCCCGGTCCTGAAAGCCGACCGCGGCGATATTGCTCTGGTAGATGTCAGGGGTGGCGTCGTTACGGTCGCGCTCGAAAAACCCAGAGTCCCGACCGCGTTCAGCAGCTTCCTGATGACCTTCAAGGTCCGGAAAGGGTGCTCATGCGGCAGGTGTGCGGTGCCGGTTGTGGCTGTGAGGGAAGGAGTTCTGAAGCGGTTGAGGGAGGAGGTACCTGGGGTTAGAGAGGTTGTGGTTGCCAAAGGCGGATGAGAAATATCAGTATCCACTCCAAAAGCAATGGTAAAATGCATCTTCTGTGGTGACCAAATTCGTGCCATTCGCTTCATTCGTGGAATTCGTGATAAAATCAGCACCAGTAGATCACGAATGGCACGAGAGTGCCGAGATAAATCCATACTCGCCAGCTGGTGAAAATCCAGCCTGAGGAAAGGCTAGCCACCACCTCAGAACCGAACCCCGCACGCAGTCTGGTAACAGACTG
>DAOURL010000107.1 GCA_030625165.1 Methanosarcinales archaeon
ATTCACAGCCGAGCTTGACCGCTACCTCGCAGACTTCGCGGGCAGACCGACGCCGCTATATCACGCGAAACGCCTGAGCAATGCGTACGGCGTCAAAATATACATCAAGCGAGAGGATCTCGTGCACGGCGGCGCACACAAACTGAACAACACGATAGGGCAGGCGCTCCTTGCGAAGTACATGGGAAAGACGCGGATCATCGCAGAGACCGGAGCCGGGCAGCACGGAACCGCAGTTGCGATGGCTGGCGCAAACCTCGGGATCGAGACAGTGGTCTACATGGGCTCTGTTGATATGGAACGCCAGCGGATGAACGTCTACCGGATGCAGCTTCTCGGAGCGAAAGTAGTTCCCGTGGAGTCGGGATCAAAGACGCTTAAGGATGCGATCAACGAGACGCTCCGTGACTGGGTCACAACTGTCGAGAACACGTATTACATCATCGGATCTGTCGTCGGTCCCTATCCGTATCCTGTGATCGTCAGGGACTTCCAGACGGTCGTCGGGAATGAAGCGAAGGATCAGATCATGCGTGCGGAAGGGCGGCTCCCTGACTCGATCGTTGCATGTGCGGGCGGAGGCAGCAACGCGATCGGTGTCTTCTATCCATTTCTGGACGATGCGGACGTTAACCTATTCGCGGTCGAGGCAGGGGGCAGCAATCTCAAGGTTACCGAGAAAACCGCGTACCACTCGGCATCGCTATGCACCGGCGAACTCGGGTCGCTTCACGGCGCGATGACGAAGATCCTGCAAAATAAGTACGGGCAGATCCTCGAATCCTCCTCGATTGCCGCGGGTCTCGATTATGCCGGCGTCGGTCCTGAACTCGCGTACCTTGCGGATATCGGCAGGATCAAGCCGAGGAATGTCAGCGATGAAGAGACGCTTGATGCGTTCTTCGAGCTCTCGAGGCTTGAAGGGATCATCCCCGCGCTTGAATCGGCACACGCGGTTGCGTATGTGAAGAAGGCGGCTGAGAGCGGGGAACTTGGGGATGTTGTTGTGATCAACCTCTCAGGCAGAGGGGACAAGGATGTGTACTCTGTTGCGAAGCGGGAGGGATTTTGAGCGAGAATGTCTCCCTACTTCGATCCCCGCTCCCTCCCCTCGCATGGATGCTCCCCTGTCGTGCAGAACTCTTCGAAATGTTCAAGCCACTGAGGATACTCTGGCGCAGTCTTCACAAAATTTACCAGATTTTTGATCTGTTTCGTTGTTATTGAGTCCAGTTCATGCTCCATTGTACATGCATCCCTCTCTGCAATCTGTTCAGGAACACTAATGATCTTTAAGAATGCTTTGATGGTATCGTGTCGATCCTTTATGATCAACGCAATCTCTCGCCCCCGTTCGGTCAGTGTCACGCCATCATATTTCAGGTAGATAACAAACTTTTTTTTATCGAGTTTTTTTACCATTTCGATAACGCTTGGCGGTCTAACATCCATGGTGGCTGCAATGTCCTTTATTCTGGAATGTCCCTTCTCTTCCGTGATATTGAGGATCGCTTCAAGGTAGTCCTCGGCTTTTCGGGATAGCATGGTTAGTATTAGGGTTCCCTATTACCTTTAACATTTTCGTTAACGATAGTTCATGAAATGAATTGGAGTCCCTTCGAGGTCAATGCATACATCGCCATCCTGTGATCGGTGTCAGCGCCGCGGCACTGGCACTGTTCGCATAGATTCGAGGTCGAGCAGGAGCAGTGCATGTCTACCTGCTCCAGATACTGCTCGCCCACCATAAATTCGATCATCGCCAGGAGCGTGGACCGGTTCATGTCAAGCTCCCTGGTGATCGTATCGATGGTGGTTCCGTTCTTGATTCTTGACAGAACCTCCTTCATTTTGCTCATGCTGAATTCCCGCTCCCCTCTTCCCCTGACGCTCTCTTGCGGATATAATAGATCACCACAAGCGAGAACGGCAGCAAGAGCACGGCTGGCGCATAAGGCGGTGCGTACGTCGCAATAAAGTCCGGAAACGTGTTGAACCATGGTCCGGTCTCTTCTTCCCAGCTTGGTATCGATTCCGTGATCATCGCAAAGATGTCGCACCCTGCCACGACCCAGATCAGGATGCTTCCCATGGCAACCTTTGCGAACTGGTGGATATCATCAAAGTTCCTGATGCCTGAAAGGTAGAAGAGTCCTGCAAAGAGCATGATGATCCCGCCCCAGCCGCCTCTGAATATGTCGCCCGGTATCTCAAGGATCCCTCCATACGCAAACTCGCTTCCGCTGGCTGTCACGAGCAGGTCTGCAAGTCCGAATGCTGCTGTTACGATGCCGAGTATGGCAAAGTAGATCGCTCCACCGGATGATTGTCCAGCCATCTATGCCACCCCCAGGAGTATCCCTATCAGGTGTATCAGTCCGCCATAAGTGAATACGACAACCGAAAGAACAGCCAGTGCTCCAAGCAACTCTTTCCAACCCTCTTTCAGCATCATCGCAAATGTTGCAACGCACGGGAAGTAGATCGAGACGAGCACGACGGCTGTGATCATCTGGTATGGAGTCATAGTGATTGCGGAAAGTTGCGCAACCGCAAGGTCTTTTCTGAGGAACGCAGCGATGAGCGGACCTGCAGTCTCTTTTGGCACGCCGAACCAGCCGACAAAGACCGGAGCGAGCGCATCACCCAGGAACCGGATGACTCCGAGCTGGTAGAGAACGCCCACGATAGCGCAGCCGAGCAGTACGAAGGGAATTGCAACCACGAAGAAGCCCTTGACCCTGCCGCCCACCTTCTTTCCGATATTTGAGAGCAGCGGTCTCCGGTACGGCGGCACATCGATCAGGAACTCAGGTGCCTTTCCCGGAACGATCTTGTTTAAGATGTAACCGAAAACGAAGTACCCGATGATCAGATAGAGCAGAATCCACCCCATAAGATCTGGCACCACATCCTGCATGATCCCGATCTGTGCACCGCACGGGATGAATATGGCAAGGAGCGTCATCATGATGAACCGCTGCTTCTTCGTTTCGAGAATTCTTGTCGCAGTAACACCCGGCACATTGCACCCGAGCGAGAGGATCGTTGGCACGATCGCATACCCGTGCAGACCGACCCTGTGCAGCACCGTGTCGAGAAGAACAGCAAGTCGTGGCATGTATCCGATATCCTCCAGAAGCGCAAGCATCAGGTAGAATATGATTATCGCAGGCAGAACGACGCCGATTGCAACGAATAGCCCTGATGTCAGGACGCCAAACGACTCCAGACAGTTACTGGAAAGCACGAACTCTCCGCTCTCGATTCCGCCTGCATCGACCATTATGGCGTATATCCAGCCACCCTGCCCTGGGAATACTTCCTGTAGCCATGGCAGCCAGTACGCATCAAAGAGTCTGACAAAGAATCCGTCTGTGAAAAATCCTGCAAACGAACCGAATACGCTCCAGAAACCATACATAATCGCGATCGCAACAGGTATACCGGTCATGGGCTTTACTGTGAGTTCCCCGATAGCATCCTTAAGCGTGTGCTTATACGCTCCAAACGTCACAGTCTCTTTTGATATCTTATCGATCAGGTCCCATCGCTCTCCCGTGCTCAGTTTCATGCCGCACCTCCTGCGTCTGCCGCGCTTTCCGTATCTGAAGTGTTCGCAGCATTTGCGATAATATCATCCACATTGACAGGTTTCGCCTCTTTAAGCCTCGATACAAGTTCTTTGATCCCTTCGCCCGCGATTGCGACGGTCGAAACCACAGGAATGCCAAGAATCCGCTCTAACCTGTCAGCATCGATCACGATGTTCTTGTCCTCGGCAACATCCCGCATATTAAGAGCGATCACTATGGGGTAGCCCTCCTCGATGATCTCCATCGCGAGATATAGCCCGCGTTCGATCTTGGATGCGTCGATTACCGCGATCACCTTTGCATCCCTGCTCTCATGCAGCATCGCAACAGCGACCTCCTCTGCCTTGTCCTTCGGGTCAAGAGAGAACGTCCCCGGCACATCCACGATCTCGACGTCCTCGCCCTCGATCTTCATCCAACCTTTCGTGTAATCGACCGTTGTTCCGGGATAATTCGACTCAGTGACGTTCGCTCCTGTCAGGCGGTTGAAAAAGACGCTTTTGCCGACGTTGGGGTGTCCCATCAGAAGTATCTTCATTTCGTCACCTCCACAACGATCTTCCCTGCCATGTCCAGTCCCAGTGATGTCTCTGCCCCCTCGACAACCACATCGACAGGACCCTTTATCGGCTGTCTCGTAACCATCCTGAGCTTCTTACCGACTCTGATGCCCATGCCGGCAACCCGTTTCTGCAGATCTTTCTCGATCCCTGTTACGGTGCCCTGTTCAGCATAATCCATCTCAGATAATTTCTTTTTCATTCTATCACACCGTGACAACCCTGATCTTCCGCGCCATCCCGCGACCGATCGAAACCGTGTTTCTATCGACCTCGATCGTAACCGGACCACTGCTATTGGAGATCACACGCACGATGCTGCCCTCGGAGATGCCCCTCAGGTTTAATTTCTGCCTGATGCCGTGACCGCCTCCGATCTCCATGATTCTTGCGGGAATGCCTGGTTTTATTTGTGACAAGTTCGTATCGCTTGAATACATCTCGCTACCACCTTTCGGGTTGTCTTACAAACGTAATCCGACGGTGTTAGGTGTGCAAATACCCTACCCTAACAAAATTAGGTTTTTTCCGAAAAACCTAACATTCAGATGGGAATACGGGATCGTCTCCGTACTTCGCGCAATCCCGCTGTCAGTTCTTCTATGGCTGGCATCAGAATCTCAGGGATGAACTGCCCGCCGTATATTCCGAGTTTGGTGCTGGTTTTTGAGATCATGCTCTCTTCCATATCTTTCTCTCTGACACGATACATTCCCCCTAAAGTATGTGAGCCCGATTCATCATCGGGCTCGTGTTCATCTACTCGACCAGCACCTTTTCAGCCAGACCGTGACCGATGGTGATCAACTGCTCCCCCATCTTTGCAAGTATGTATGTACCTCTTCTGGGAGTCGGCGCTGGCGTTTCTCTTCTGAGCAGGGTGATCTCAGCGCCCTCATTGAGTCCGAGCTCTCCAAACTTCTCTTTGATATGGGTTCCGCCAACGATCTTTTCTACCGCAGCCTTTTCGCCCTCTTCCAGATAGTTGATCTGGATGGATTTCCCATCCTTGATCACAAACACCTTCGATGCCTGACCTTCGCCCATCCTCATCTCCACGCCCTCGACCGCAAACACCATGGTGCGATCCGGAACATGGCGCAGGAATGCGAGTTCGCTCCCTTTCACGATGCCATATTCGGAAAGAAAACCTTCGAAATCCTTTCCACCTTCGATTGATTTGACGGTTCCTCTGTCTCCTTCCTCCAGTCTCAGCAGCGGGAGCATCTCTCCCTCTTTCTCCACATAGACCTTATCAGCCCATCCGCGAGCTGTGATCAATTCCTGATCACCCACTGTTAGGGAGATCGGTCCCCAGTGCACATGTACGGGTTCGGTTGCCACCACATCGAGTTCGACTCCTTCCTTCACACCGAGTTCCTCAAGGTGCTGTTTGATATCCTGACCACCTGTGATCTCCTTAACGACCACAGTGGTTTCAGGCTCCACGTCTTTCAATGATTTCATTTTATATACCTCCTTTTTGGATTTATTGACCTTGCGGGTCTGATCCATGATGGATCGTTAGGTGTGCAAGTAACTTTCCCTAATAAAATTAGGTTTATTCAAAAAAACCGAATCCTCCTGCCCTGATGAGGTTAACAGGATCCTCTCCTGAAAAGAGCCGTCTGGTTATCAGGTTCCTTGCACGGCGGTATTCGTTCATTCTTTTTTCGGATGCTGAAGGGTCTCCATATACCCGCCACATACCGCACTTCGTATTCTGGAGGGAATTGAGCCCCATAAACCCTTTAACATCCTTCAGCGGAATGCCTAAGAATATCCCGATCTCCGGAGGGCACCTGCCTGTGGCATATCTCTGTTTGAGCATGCTCAATGCATGGTCGATGGAATCGGACTCATATCCGCATTCGAACAGGAATTTCTTCACTGATTCGTTTCTCAGCAGTTCGTTCAACCGATTTTGATCGAAGAATAGAACAATTACATTTTTAGCTGTCCTTTTCAGCTCATAATAATCGATTTCAGATCCGATAAAAATATCTTCCCTGTAACGATCCCATGCGTCCAGGAGCCCGCCGTTGTCGTTGGAAATGTTCATCAGCGTTGCTGGTTTCCTGCCTGCAATGGTGGCTGCGATGCACCTCGCGATTCTGTGAACCAGATATCTCATGTAATCACCTGTGTTAGGTTATCCTAATTTATATTTATCATTTAGGTACATAAATAATCTACCCTAAAAAGATTTGGTTTTGGATAAAAAACCGAATAAAGTTAGGATTTTGCATTTTTTCTAATTTTGTTAGGGTTTAGTATTTATCCACCTAATTACTATACACATCTTCAATCTCTATCCAAAATATCCGAAAGTACATGGAGGAATAAACAATGGCAAAGGTAGTTCTGGTATATGGTTCGACCACAGGAAACACAGAAGCGCTCTCCGAGCATGTGGCAGCAGGTCTCAAGCAGGCTGGTGCGGATGTCACGGTGAAGAATGTGACAGATGCAAGCGTCGGCGAACTCGCCGGGTATGATGCGGTCGTATTTGGTTGCTCTACATGGGGCGCTGGCGAATTGCAGGATGATTTCATCGAGTTCCACGATGAGATGGACGGCGCATCCATGGAAGGCAAGAAGGCAGCGGTTTTTGGTCCTGGCGATAGCGATGATTATCCTGACACGTTCTGCGAGGCAGTGGACATTCTCGAGGATGCGCTAAAGAATAGCGGTGCCGAGATCGTTGCCGAGAGTTTTAAGGTCGATGGAGATGTTGAACCTGCATTCGGGGATGCCGAAGCATGGGGCTCAAGAGTTGCCGAAGCGCTCTAATCCGCCTCGACTCTCTTTTTATTTTTTAATATTTAATTAATTTTGAACCAGAAGCAGCTTCGGCTATGCTCCCGCATCCGGTTTCAGTGTCGGAAAGGAGAGGATGTGCATGCTGACGCATATCGCAATCAGGATCAGCACAACCTTGCCGATGAAAGACGGAACCACAAAGGCAGCTGAATACCCCATCGTCAGGATTAAAAACGCAATCGACAGGATCTTTGTCTTCATCGGAATCCCTCTCCCTTCGTGCCAGTTTCTGATGTATTCTCCAAACCAGCGGTTGGTCAGGAGCCAGCGGTACCCCCGCTCCGAACTTCTGGCATAGCACACCGCGGCAAGCATGAGAAACGGAGTGGTCGGCAGGAGCGGGAGAACGATTCCCACACCCCCGATTATGAGGAACGCTGTGCCCGCGATTTTCAGAAGCGCCCCTGCTGCCCGTTTTGGTCGTTTGTGCATGTGATCATATCTGTCTGTTAGGTAATCAAATAGCCTTCCCTAACAAAATTAGTTTTTTTCCGAAAAACCGTAACTACTCAGGTATGTTGATTGGTCTCCCGATTGTGATCCTGCACTTTCTGACAAGAAAAATAACCGCGGAGGGCGCAGAGGAACGCAGAGCATTTAACCATTTATCCCCCCTCCGCGCCCCTCCGCGCACTCTGCGG
>DAOURL010000166.1 GCA_030625165.1 Methanosarcinales archaeon
TTGCAAGCAGGGAGTGCCGTATCGGAAGGATGATCTCGCCAACGATCGTTACATGATATTTCAGCAGCGCATCGAGCGTTGCCCCGACTGAGCCCTCGAGCGAGTTTTCTACCGGAACAACTCCAAAATCTACCCTGTTTCCAACGGAAGCCGCAATCTCGCCGACGTCACTGAAATACACAAACTCAGCAGGCTCGGTACTCCATCTCTTTGCTGCCTGTTCGCTGAACGTGCCTGCAGGTCCGAGTACCCCCAGAACCATCTTGCGGTCGCCGCGGTTTATTGCGCTGCCGATCACGACAGAGAAGAGGTCTGCCCTGGCTTCGGGAGGATTCTCGGTCGTGCCGACCACGATCCGCTCATCAGGGTACGCCACCTGCTCGCATACCGCAACAGGGATCGAAAACCCGCGATCCAGCAGGAACTTCGAGACCTCCTGCAGATTAAACCGCGCATCAGGAAGGACGAAGACAGTCTTGCCAAGTTCCAGTTCGGATAGGATCATCTCCTTTGCGCGATTGATATCGCGTGCATGGGCTGTCACCGCTGCGAGCTCGGTCTGCTCGATCTTGAGTCTTGCAGACACGATCTGCATCGATGAGATCCCGGGCACGATCGCGTCATCCGCTTTTGCAAACCGTCCGAGACCGGAGAGCATTGGGTCGCCTGTCGAGAGTACCACGGCACCATCAGGCAGTTCTGAAATCCTCTTGTAGTCCTCGATCTCATGGCAGTCGCTCTTGATATGATCCTTCGCCAGTTCGATCGCACGCTTCGATCCGTAGACCACGGATGCGTTCTCGATTGCATCGATCGCCTCTGCTGTCAGTAGATTCCTGCCTGCGCCAACGCCTACGATCTTCATCGTGGAAACTATGCGGCGAATAGTATTAAATGAGTTGGGTTCGTCCGGATGAGTTGGCAGCATTGAAACGAAAACCTTAAATATGCCGCTACCTTATATAAAATGTGGTAAATCATGACCATATCCGCTATTGCGGGACTGTTAGTAACCGCGCACGAATAACCTGCACATTTAAGGCAATATTTCTCGAAACTACTTCTGCTCAATTCGTTTCACCACAAAATTTGCAATCTCTGTGCGCTCTGTGCCCTCTGTGGTTCAACTCAGGAAATAATATGAAGAATATATCATGAGAAATAAAACCACAGAGGTCACGGAGGGGCACAGAGAGAGGGTGTTTGGAATCGCAGAATATATCCACGAAGAAGTTGCTTTTGTTCAGGTTAATTATGCGCGGCTACTTAGCTGCTGTATATTTAGTGAGGGCGAGGCGGAAATAATTGTCTCTCTTTTTCACTCGTCACTGTACAGATCCGTGCATTCGAACATCCGGGCAAGCTGGCAGCGCATCATGATTGGAGGCTGAGGTGAGAAGACGGATCTAATAACAGTAATAATCCTACTCGCCATCACAGGCATCGCGGTCGGGCTTGCGAGCGGGCTGCTCGGAGTCGGCGGGGGTTTCATCATGGTTCCGGTGCAGTTCTGGGTATTCCAGGCGATGGGCAGTCATCCGGATATCGCGATCCTGCTTGCGTTTGGGACGAACCTCCTTGTTGTGCTGCCAACCGCTGCGAGCAGCGCAGTGGGGCACAGCAGGAGGGGTGCGGTCTGGTGGCGGGCTGGCATCTTTCTTGGCATTGCGAGCGCGGTTGGAGCAGTGATCGGCGCTACAATCGCGGTGCATCTGCCTGCCGGGGTGCTGACGGTTTCATTTGGCATAGTGATCCTTGCAGGCGCCATCAGGATACTCACCGCGAAGCCTTCAGCGATTACGGAAGAGCCGAAGGACAACCCGCTTCTCTGGGTGGCTTGCGGTTTTCCGATCGGCATCGTGGCAGGTATCGTCGGGATCGGCGGCGGCGTATTGATGATTCCAGTGATGATGCTCCTGCTCAAATTCAGGATGCATCTGGCAGTTGGAACATCGAATGCGGTGATGATAGCAACGAGCATCGGCGGCGTTATTGGTTACGTCGTCAACGGGCTCGGCGTTCCGGGTCTGCCTGCGTACTCGATCGGGTATGTGAATATCGTATCGTGGCTTGCGCTCGCTGTAACGAGCGTACCGATGGCGCAGGTCGGCGTCATGGCTGCACACAGACTGCCAACAAAGGAACTGAAGTACGTCTTCATCGCTGTGATGGTGTATATGGGGCTGAAGATGATCGGGGTGTTTGGGTGGCTTGGGCTGCTGATATGAGGGCTGCCAACGAAATCGCCAACATGCCATTTCAATACCGGTTCGGATGGGCAGTCAGGGATTCCCCAAAAATTAATATACCAATCATAGTTTATTTCAGTAGATCATATATAAAAATCTGGTCAAAATCATGAATGGCACGAATTTTGCGAATCACACGAATCGCCACAGTAGAGTGCATGAAAAGCGCACATACTGAAAATTTTAGAAATACGCGGTGTGTGCCAATGAACAGGATAAATTTGTGGCATTCGTCTGATTCGTGGCATTCGTGTTAAATATCTTGCATCAACACATTATATGAGCGTGGCACCTTCTGCTGGTAACTTATTTATTGTGAGTTCCCTCACCCGATCCACAGAGCAACTCTTCTGCCAAGGTCGGTCGGATAGTAGATCAGGTAATTCCCTTCCTGCCGTGCGCACACGAGACCGCCCTCCTTGAGTACCGAGAGATGGTACGACATCTTCGAGTACGCATATCCGGTCATCGCAACGAGAAGACAGACGCACATCGGCTGCACCGAGAGCGCAAAGAGCACCCGGACCCGCACAGGATCTGATAGCGCACGTGCGACCGAGACGATATCTTCTATCATCTGGTCGTCAGGCAACGATTCTACGATTCCCGCGATTCCGCCTTTCTCTTCGAATTCACACCGGATCGAATCCGGTATCTCAATCTCGTCCATGATTTCAAACCTATTTCAAACCTATTTGAAACCACAACATTTAAGTGGTATTACAAACATTATTGAAATAATGGCAGGCACCATAGATAATGTTTGCCATTCGAGTAATTGAATTTGGGAGACCAAAATATCATGACAATCGAAACGTTGCTTCTGGCTGGCATCGAAACTCTGAAGGAGTATCTGGCGCTGCACGTACTGATGTGTCTCGTGCCTGCATTCTTCCTTGCAGGAGCCATCGCATCGTTATTTTCGAAAGAGTCTGTGCTGCGCTACTTCGGTGCTGATGCGCCCAAATACCTCTCGTACAGCGTGGCATCGGTAAGCGGCGTGCTTCTTGCGGTCTGTTCCTGCACGGTGCTGCCGCTCTTTGCCGGAATCTACAAACGGGGTGCTGGCATCGGTCCTGCGTCAACGTTCCTATTCGCAGCGCCCGCGATCAACATGCTCGCAATCGTCTACACTGCACAGATACTCGGCTTTGAGATCGGCGCTGCCCGTGCGGTGGCTGCTGTTGGCATCTCAATTGTCATAGGACTGATCATGGCTACGGTCTTCCGAAACGAGGATGGGTCGAAGAGCCGGACGATCTCGGCTGCTGGCGAGAGCGAGATCAACCCGCTGCACCAGACCACTATCTTCATGCTTCTCCTCGCCATCCTTGTGCTCGGCGGCGTCATCGAGGCGTGGCTGTGGCGGGGACTGATCATTGGACCGCTGGTGCTTCTGACGGTCTACGTTTCAAGAAAGTGGTTTGATGATGAGCAGATCCACGACTGGATGTATGAGACATGGGATCTCACAAAGAAGATATTCCCGCTTTTGCTGGTGGGTGTGTTCTTTGCAGGTATAATCGTTGAAATGGTACCATCAGACCTTGTTGTGCGATTTGTTGGCGGAAACTCGGTACAGAGTAATCTGATAGCGTCGGTTGCAGCGGCACTGATGTATTTTGCAACACTCACAGAAGTCCCGATCATCGACTCGCTCACCCGGCTCGGGATGGGAGCGGGACCTGTGCTTGCGATGCTTCTTGCGGGACCTGCGCTCTCGCTTCCGAACATGATCGTGATCAGCCGTGTGATGGGCGTCAGGAAGGCATCAGTCTATATCACACTCACTGTAATCCTTGCTACCGCCGCAGGATTTGTGGCTGGAAATACTATATGGAGATAAGAATATGGATGTAATTGTAAAGGTATTTGGATCAGATCCCCCTTGCGCCAAATGCAAGGTGGCTCATGACACCGCAAAGAAAGTTTCAGAGCGGATCGGAGCGGGCGTTGTTGTTGAAAAGCACAGCGCTCTCAGTGAAGAAGGCGATAAGTACGGAATCATGATGACCCCGACCGTTGTCGTCAACGA
>DAOURL010000170.1 GCA_030625165.1 Methanosarcinales archaeon
TTCGCAGAGTTTTTAGCCTCCTCCGCGTTCCTCTGCGCCCTCCGCGGTTAAATTCCCTGTTTGGTTCCGGTATGTCCCGGGTCAGGTAGTGCCGGTATAGGTGAAGTCTCATGATAGTGTTTTAGGTACTTGAGTAGTTACAACATTTCGTAGTAGCGGGGATACAAACGCCAGAAATTGACAGCCCCATGATACAGCAAACCTTTTAAACAACCACCGCAATATCACAGTAAAATACTGTAACATTCAGGTGATATAATGTGTAATTGTTCCCCACGCCTGCAAGAACTCAGAACGTACATCAGAGCACTCCACTGCCCGACCCGCTGGACGATCATCGACTTCATCGGGGACGGCAGCCGGAGCACAAAGGAGATATACGGATTTTTAGCAGAACGCGGCGTCGGGCTTACGCCTTCCGGGCTGTACTACCACCTCTCGGAGTTGAACCGTGCAGGCATCATCGAAGTCTCCGAGTACCGGGAGAAGGGCGGAGGTGCGCCCGAAAAGGTGTGGAAACTGAAGACAAGGAAGATAGTCATCGATTTACTGGAAAATGGGGGTGCAGACTTGTGAAAAACGTGATTGAGGTAAAAGAACTGACGAAACATTACAATGGACTCACAGCAGTGGATCATATCAACTTTGAGGTGGAAGAAGGCGAAGTATTTGGATTTTTAGGGCCGAATGGTGCTGGCAAGACTACGACGGTGCGGATGCTCACAGGCGTAATAAAACCGAGTTCCGGCAGCGTCAGTGTCATGGGTTTTGACCTCGGGCGGCATCCGATCAGAGCCAAAGAGACGATGGGAGTCGTTCCTGAGCTCTCGAACGCATACACCGAACTCTCTGCATGGAATAACCTGCAGTTCATGGCAGAATTGTATGGCGTACCGAAAAGAGTTGCAGTATCGCGGGCAGAAGAACTCCTGACGAAGTTTGACCTGTACGACAGGAAGGATCATGCGGTGAAGACGTTTTCAAAGGGGATGAAGCAGAAACTGATCACAGCCATGTCGCTCATGAACGACCCTGAGATACTCTTTCTCGATGAGCCGACGTCTGGTCTGGATGTCCGGAGCGCACGGCTGATAAAGGAGATGGTGCGGGAACTCCGCGACACCGGCAAGACGATCTTCTTAACCACCCACTACATGGATGAGGCGAGTCAACTCTGCAACAGGGTTGCGATCATCAATCACGGAAGGATCGCAGCCATCGATGCTCCCGAGAAACTCAAGATGAGGATCGGAGGACTGCAGTACGTGGAGGTCAGTTTCACCGCGCCTGTGGACGTCTCTGATCTTCGTGCCATGGCAGGCATCATCGGTCTTCGGACGAGCGGGGACAAGATACAACTGTATACGGAAGAGCCAGACCGGACGATACGCAGTCTGGTGGATTATTCCAGATCGAACGATTTGGAGATCGTGACACTGAACACGCTGACGCCAACGCTCGAGGACGTCTTTGTGAAACTGACTGAGGAGGAATAAAATGATAGATCAGATGAGACGTGCGTACGCGATCGCCAAGAAAGATGTCAGGATCTACTACCTGAAGGGACCAGTGATCATATTTGGTATCCTCTCCCCTGCATTCCTCTTTCTGGCGTTTATGATAGGGCGAGACCTTCATGTCGATTTTCTCATCGCCGGGCTGCTTGGTATGACGATATTCTTCACCTCGACTTCGGTCACCCCTGTGATTGCGCCGACCGAGACCCAGACCCGAAACTTGGAGAGGCTTGCGGCAGCCCCGATCTCCGTCACAACGATTCTTTTTGGGGATATGCTGGCATCCGTCCTCTTCGGGATCGCGATCTCTCTCGTCCCGATACTGCTCGGGATGGCGCTTGGGGTCACGATCGTGCATCCGTTCATCCTTGCTCTGGGCATCGTGCTGGCTGCATTCTGCTTCTCTGCGATGGGGCTTATATTCTCGTCCACGCCGACCAGCATGACATCCACAGTGATGATGCTATCCACAATGATAAAATTCCCGCTGGTCTTCATAAGCGGCATATTCATCCCGGTGCAGGAACTGCCGTCATGGGGACGGGCGCTGGCATCGCTATCGCCACTGACCTACATAACCGACCTGTGCAGGTACTCCTTCCAGGGTGCTTGCCACTATCCGGTCATGGTGGATATCGGAGCGCTCCTGGTGTTTCTGATAGTCTTCATGGTGATTGCGATAAAACTTCATGAGAGGAGTCTTCCGAAGCGGTTGTGAATTGTTCCATGATCTTCAGATAGTCGCCATACAGGGCAAGATCTTGATTTGCCGCGGCTTATTGCATTCGAGCACCAGCACCAGCACCGCCAGAACAGAAGACGATATCCCCTGCCCTTGCACGCCTGACAACGCTTCTGAGAATATTCTTTGCGCCCGTAAGATTGTATGAATCCTTGTCAAGCACCGTAACCCTCGCATCCATCCCTGGCTCGATGATCCCGCAGTTAAGACCGAGCGCAAGCGCGCCTGCACGGGTACAGATCCTGAGCACCTGCCCTTCATCGATCTGGCAGAGCGACGAGAGAAACTTCATCTCAGAAAAGATATCAACCGAATTAAACATCACATTATCGGTGCCGGCAGCAACCACCAACCCCGCGGCAAGCATCTCCTTAACAGGCGGAATTCCGACCCGTGTCACGAGATTTGACCGGATGCAGACCACAACCGGGATATTCTCTTCGGCAACCCCGCGCAGGTCCTCACGGGACGCGTGTGTGAGATGTATCAGGAGATCAGGTTTTAACTCGAGCGCATCCCTGATATCGGTGGAATCGAGTTCCCCTGCGTGGATCGCGAAGATTCCTCCCTGCCTCCGTGTCCGCTCCGCTATCGCTGCTGCAAACCCCTCCTCGTAATCGTTGGTGCTGCTGATCCCGATGCCGCCAGCCAGTTTAAGGATCGAATCGATCTCGTCCACGACATCGCTTTTATCCCCATCCTCGCCACCGCCTTTGCCCACGCCGGGTCTGCCAAGAATCACGGCATCCACAGCGCCAGTGCATCCAAGAGCCGATGCGGCATCGATCGCACGCATCAGCGCAAGCACGCCGGGAAGCCCCCCTTCCCTGAAATCGGCAAATGCACAGGTGCCAGTAGCTACCATGTCGCAGATGCTTGCTTGCATCGCGTGCACGAGATCGTGCGTACTGGTCTCCCGGAGCACACGGTGCTTCAATCCATCCGGCGGGCGCACCAGACTGGCGATATCCGTGATCTCGGGATCCTTGAGCACGGAATCCCCGAGATGCGTGTGCGCATTCACAAAAGCAGGCAGGATGATGCCGTGCGCCAGCGCATCCACACGCCCCGGCTCCTCGCAGATCTCAGCGATCACACCATCCCTGATGCAGATGTAGCCCTCGACCACATCAAAGTCCTCGCCGCAGAGGATGCTTCCCGAGAGCAGGTATTCATCTATCGGCATATTCACTGATACAATCCTTGATCCGGTTCTTGATACTGTTCTTAAGTTTCGCCTCTATCTTCTCAAACGCATCGGTGATCTCCGTACCGGAATCCGCATCCGAAGATTCGATGCTCGACAACTGCTCAAGCATCTGGTAGACCAGGAACAGATATCCCTCTGGTTCGTCGGTGATGGTGATTGAATCGCCACTCGCATTGACAAGTTTCATTGTAATGTCGCATACCCCGCCATCCGAATCACAATTGATGCCAAATCTGGTGTGCTCAAGCCCCTCCGGATGTCTCATGCGCATCGCGGCATGTTCTGCTTTCGCACCATAGAGCGCGACAAGATAGCGGAGGAACGTGATGACCCGCTCAGGAACCTTCAGCCGCTCGTATTCTACAAGCACAATCGGATCATTGGCGAACAGCGGAAACGTTATGGTTTGCCCGATATCCTCGCCAAATGCCAGAGCAAGAGCCGTTATGAGGTCATCGTGTGTATCGTAGCCGACATCGCTTAGATGGCACTCGATCAGATCCCGGATGTATCTCCCTTCCGGATCGCTTTTCAGGATCTTTGCGATCGCAGCACTGCCTTTTTTGATATTTTTATCAACATCCGGCGTGAACACATTCACGTCGTCGTCAGGAGTCTTCCTTCTATTTGTCATGCC
>DAOURL010000091.1 GCA_030625165.1 Methanosarcinales archaeon
CCTCGCCACGCCGCAAGTTATATACCGACACCTGATAACAGATACCATCATGTCGATGTCTATCGGTCTCGCTGGAAAACCAAACTCCGGAAAGTCGACCTTCTTCAAATCTGCGACACTTGCGGATATCGAGATTGCAAATTATCCGTTCACAACGATCGATGCCAACCACGGCATCGCTTATGTGCGCACGAGATGCCCGTGCACCGATCTCGATGTTGCCTGCGCAAACTGCACAAACGGCGTCCGTTTCGTGCCGATCGAGGCGATCGATGTCGCAGGTCTCGTGCCTGATGCGCACAAAGGAAGGGGGCTTGGCAATGCGTTTCTTGACAACTTGCGTCAGGCGCAGGCGATCATCCATGTCGTTGATGCGTCAGGCGGAACCGATAGCGAGGGCAACCCGGTGGATATCGGCGAGCACGATCCGCTTGACGATATCGGGTTTCTTGAGTACGAACTCACGATGTGGATATGCTCGATACTGAAGCGGAACTGGAACCGGCTTTCAAAGAGGATACAGGCAGAGAACTTAAATCCGGCAGTCGTGGTCGCAGAACAACTCGCAGGCGCGGGCGTCTCCATCCATCAGGCAAAAGCCGCGCTTTCCCGTTTTGGCGAGGTATGCGCAAAACCCCCGCATCTCTGGGACGATTCGGATCTGCGGAATTTTGCAGACCTGCTCCGGATAGAGAGCAAGCCGATGATCATCGCAGCGAACAAGGCAGATATCGCACCGGAAGAGAATATCAAGAGACTCTGCGATCTCGATTACACCGTGATCCCGACATCTGCCGAAGCAGAACTTGCGCTCCGCATGGCTGACAAGAGCGGCGCAATATCGTACGTTCCTGGAGATCCGGACTTCGAGATCGTCTCAAACGATCTATCTGATGCGCAGATACGGGCTCTCGATAAGATTCGAGATATGGTTACGAGTCTGGGCGGTACAGGTATCCAGCAGTGTATCAATACGGCAGTCTTCGATCTCCTCGATCAGATTGTGGTCTATCCTGTCGAGGATGAGGCACGGTTCACAGACAAGAAAGGAAACGTCCTTCCGGATGCGTTCCTGATGCGAAGGGGCAGCACTGCACACGATCTTGCGTACCAGATTCACACCGATATCGGGGACGGATTCTTACATGCGGTCGATGCGCGGCAGAGGATGCGTATGGGGCGGGAACTCGAGGACGGGGACGTGGTGAAGATCATCTCGACGAGATGATTGGAAATTTATAGATCTGCAGCAGAAGACCCCGCTACTTGGAGCGGGGAGGAAGTCACGAGCTATCCTCCCTAAAAGCCCTTTCTAAAATTCCACTTTTGGTGCGGTTTCCGCTCCTTTCTCTGCCTCGAAGTATGATCTTTCATCAAACCCGAACATGTTGGCAACGATTGCAGCTGGCATCCTCTTTATCCGGGTATTGTACGCCCTGACCTCTTCATTGTAGCGCATCCGTTCTACTGCGATGCGGTTTTCCGTCCCCTCCAGTTGCGCCTGCAAGGCAAGGAAATTCTCGCTCGCCTTCAGGTCCGGGTAATTCTCAACGACAAGAAGAAGTCTTGAGATCGCGGAATCCATCGTGCCGGCAGCCGCCATCTTCTCATCAGTCGTGGACGCCGCGCTCCACTGGCTCCTTGCCTTCGTAATCTCTGTAAGAAGTTCCTCTTCATGCGATGCGTAACCCTTCACAGTCGAAACCAGGTTCGGGATCAGATCGGCTCTTCGCTGGTACTGGCTCTCCACCTGAGCCCATGCACCGTCAACCTTCTCCTCAGAACTTACGAAACCGTTGTACATCGATAGGAACCAGCCGCCGGTAAGCAGTGCAACTACCGCGATTACGGCGATAACGATAAGTGCTGTATTCTTAGAACTCATTCAATCACCTTAAATTCATCAACAATCTCTCCGAGGTCAGATAGTACCTTGATTATATCCCTTATGTACTGCTCCTTCTCCTTCTTAAATTTGGCATTGCCGCGCCGTATATCATAGATCTCTCTTAAGACATTCGTATCGACATCATAAGCGTCTGAAACTGCTCCCCACATGTCATCGGGTCTGCTGGCAGGTAAGTCCTTCAGATACAGGAGCGCGCCAATGATCGGCGCAAGGACCGGGACCGCCGCAAGGATAAGCCTCTTGAGATCCTTACCCTTGAACCTTAGATATTCTCCGCGGAGATGAAGTAGCTTTGATCGGAATTCAAACTCAAGCTGGTGTCGCAGGTGCTTTTTTGATATCGTAAGGTCTTTTAAGAGGTCTTCGCCATCGAGCATCGTGTGGTGCTGCTTGATGTTTAAAAATTCGATGGGAAATACATCGGCACCGTCAAGGAGTTCCTCCTTCGTCAATAGAAGCGGTATTTCCTTGGTCCCTTTGAGTTTATGCAGCGTATCAAAGTCAATACTATTGCAGACCGCAAGGAGTGTCATCTCATCACCAGTCTGGTATTCTGCAAGTGTAACCAGATTGTCTCCCAGAATCGTCTTTATTTTTTCCGCATCTGTCTTTGTTGTCATATTATCACCATATTATCATCAAACACCGATCGGCAGTCTACACATCACCAGCCTCCGCCGAAGCCGCCACCTCCGGACATACCGCCTCCGAATCCGCCGAAGCCGCCACCACCACCAAATCCACCGCCGCCAGACATACCGCCTCCGAATCCGCCGACTCCTCCGTAGTACAGGTATCCGCGCCCTCCACCTCTCCGTCCTACAGACATCAGAATGCTGAAAGCTATGATGAAGATGAAAAAGATCAGTGTCCCGATCCACCCACTGGAGGTGCCGGTACTGCCCTGATCGTTCATGCTGTACTCGGAGATGACCTCTTCATCGCCTTCGAGGAGCCCTTCGATTACGAGCATCGATTCGTAGATGCCTTTTCCGTATTCGCCACTTTTGAAATTGGGTGTGATGATCCTATTGCCGATGTTCACCTTCATGCTGTCGGTTATCACCCCTTCAAGCCCGTAACCAACTTCAAACCGGTATTTTCGTTCCTGTTTTGCTACAAGAATCAAAAGACCGTTATCCTTATCCTTTTTGCCTATGTCAGCCTGTTCAAAGAGTTTTACCGCATACGTCTCTTTGGATTCGCCTTCAAGAGATTCCACAGTAACGACAGCGATCTCAACTGTCGTCGCTCCTTCGATCTTCTTTGCAAGCTCGGTTATCTTTGTTTCATAGGCCGGATCGATCATATCCGCATCATCGGTGACAAACCCTGTGAGCTGCGGATAATCGACAGCTGCAACCGCAGGTAAGGCGGACAAGAGGATCAGCAGAATCAATATTACAGATGGCTTTGTCATTTTCATCGTACCACGGTCGCTCCTTGAATAACTTTCAATCCTATCTATCTTAACTTATATAAAAACTCTCCAGCTTGACGAGGTTGTCAACTTACCGTACATGCTCGGTAACTTATGGCTAAATTCAGTGGAATCCGTGTTGGTATAGTTCGAGTGCAAAGTATCCCGTCAGGGTGTACATGTGTGCATGTACCTTCGTAACCGCCTTACTCCGTGGGCTTGGTCACCCAAACACCGCTCTTCGCACAGCATCGATATTAGCATCCACTTCGAGTGGCTTTGCACAGACATCCACAACCTCGGTCGGATCCTTCAAGATATTGCCGGTCGTGATACAGACGATCCGCTCATCAGCGTCGATCCTCCCCTCCGCAACCAGTTTCCGCAGTCCGGCAATCGACGCCGCACTTGCAGGCTCAACACCGATCCCCTCCATCGATGCCAGGTCACGCTGCGCAGAAACGATCTCCTCATCAGAGACCGAGATCGCAAGTCCACCCGATTCCCTGATCGCGCGGAGTGCCTTTGCGGCGTTTACAGGGTCCCCGATCCGTATCGCAGTTGCAATCGTCTCAGGGTTCGCCTCGGGCACAATCTCTGCAAGTTCGCGGTCTATAGCGTCCACGACCGGACGCGAACCCTCTGCCTGAATACCCGTCATCTTCGGGATCGCATCGGTGATGCCGAGTTCTTTCAGTTCCTTAAAACCTTTATAGATCGCAGAGATGTTACCAGCGTTTCCGACGGGCAGTATGACCCGGTCAGGCACCTCCCACCCGAGTTCGTCCACGATCTCAAAAGCGATCGTCTTCTGCCCCTCCAGCCGAAACGGATTGATCGAGTTTAAGAGATAGAACCCGTACTCGTCGCAGACCTCGCGCACGAGCCGGAGTGCCTCGTCGAAGTTTCCATGGATGTTTAAGACCTTTGCGCCATGAATCAGTGCCTGCGCAACCTTCCCGAGCGCAACCTTCCCGCCGGGAAGCAGCACCACAGCAGGAATCCCTGCTTTTGCTGCATAAGTCGCAAGCGAGGCAGATGTGTTCCCTGTGGATGCACATGCAACCGTCTTCATGCCAAGTTCGATCGCCTTTGTCACACCAACCGTCATGCCTCGATCCTTAAACGACCCTGTCGGGTTCAGTCCCTCGTGCTTAACAAAGATCTCGGATACCTCCATGCCCTCCCCGAGCCGCTCTATGTGGTATAAGGGTGTGCCGCCCTCTTGAATCGTCACCGGCTTGATATTTACGGGAAGGAGTGCTTTATACTTCCAAACTGATCTGCATTCATCGGTTTTGCGAAAATCGATCGCTGATAGGTCATAGATCACCTCTAAAAGTCCGCCACAGGATGGGCAGGTGTATATGATCTCATCCGGATCGTATAGGGCATGACACTCGATGCACTGGAGTTGATAGTTCATGGTTACCCTTTTGTTGGTGGCGGATGTAAAGTTGTTGGGTCAAGATTTTAATACTTGGCGACCGTATCAAATTACATCAATTTGCAAAGGTGAAATAATGGAACTTAATACAACCGTCACACTCATAGGAGTACGACTTGCAAAGGTCGGAACAGAGTTCATATTCAAAGGTCCTGCCCCGGAATGCGAGGATTGTAGATTCAAGAACAGTTGCATGAATCTGAGCCCCGGGAGAAAATATCGTATCGTAAATATCAGAACCACTACCACACATTCCTGCGATGTACACGATGAGGGCGTGCAGGCGGTGGAGATTGTGGAATCACCGACCATATCTGCAATCGAATCAAAAAAAGCATTCAAAGGATCTAAGATCGTTTTTGAGCCACCAACGTGTAAGAGAAGCGAGTGTACGATGCATGACCTATGCCATCCGATCGGACTGGAATTCGGTGATAAATGTACGATCTCTGATGTGATCGGGGACGCTCCTGACGAGTGCGTGAAGGGATTGTCATTGAAGGTCGTCGAACTGACACGTTAATGGATCGCTAAAGAGTGATCCATCGACGCTATTGTCAGCAGGGCAGGGCGTTTGCGTTAACGCACCAGACGGTTGTACACCTCATCGATCATCCCGGAAACATCGATGCCGCATGTCCTTGCAACGAGTAGCGCAACCGCATCCGTTTCGACGATTCCAAGACGTTCCTGCGCATCATTGATCAGGCGTATGACTTCCTGCTTGCTTTTCACGCCGGATAGCTGCTCGACCACTTGGTCGATTACGGTTCCCTCATCAGATGCTTCTTCAGTCTCTTCGAGTAATGCCCCGCCCTTGCCGGCAGTGGCATCGATGGATCGCTCTTCACGATCCATTACGCTCTGGTCAGGTCTGAAATCGATCGGAATTTCCACCGAGTGGATATTGAATAACGGTTCAACCACCTCACCTGTGATCCGCACAAGCTCTCGTTGCTCTGCATTCGCAAGTACCGACTCTGCCTGATCAGGCGAGAACCATTTCAGATCGAGGGAGAGCGCAAACACGAATTCACTGATCGAGGTCACCTTGCCCTTCTTCCGAAACACATGGGCAACGACCTGTTCCAGAGTCATACAGTCCCTTGCCTGAGCGCATCGACGATTGTGCCTGCTACCCCCCTACACTCGGTCCTGCCGGGTCCGGAATCGAGATGAACCGTAAGCGTGAGCAGATCACCGTCCAGATGCATCCGCACCAGATACTCATCGCCTGCAAATGCGATCATTTTATATTTTTCATCAAGGCGGCTATATTTTAGCGATATCTTAAAATCAAGCGTGCCGTCACTTTCGATCCCGACCAGAACCGCGTCCACGCTGTCAGGACTCAAATGCGCAAAATCGATATTGTTCTCGACGATGTATACCGCAATCTCGCGTTTTGACTTGATGGTTTGTCCCTTTCGGTCAGGCGATTCCGTGGTGAACATCTCGCGTCTTTCATCCAGCTCCGCCATCGTCCGGACCAGATACGGGAGGTCTTCGTAGTACCGGTATTTCTGCTCGAAATGAACATCACCCTGCGGGAAATGGTAGTAGATGCGCTTTCTCATATCCATGCTCATGCTTTACTCGGTCACACTTTGATCAGTTCAGCATCAGAGACCCCGTCAACACCCCGGATCTCGTCGAGCAGCGCATCAGGAACGGCTGAGTCGACATTCAGGACCATGATCGCCCTGTCATCTGTTCCGGTTTCGCTGACCTGCATCCCTGATATGTTGATCTTCTCCCTGCCAAGTATCATGCAGCAGGGACCGATGATATTTGGGCGGTTCTCGTGCCGTGAGATGATCATATATCTCGATGGTACGATATCGAGACGGCATCCATCGATATCGAGTATCCGCAAGGTATCACTGATGAGCGCACCTGTGACCGATCTCGACTCGCCCCCTCCGGCAAGCGCGATCGTTATCGACTGCTGTTCCACAGTCTCGGTCGATTTACTCTCCTTGATCTTTATCTTCCGCTCCTTTGCAAGTTCCGGCGCGTTCACATAGTTAACGCTCGGTCCCATCGACTGCGAAAGTACGCCTTTGAGTGCTGCAAGTGTAACCATCCTTAAATCAGTGTCAAAGATCGCACCAGAGTATTCGATCTCGATCGCATCGAAACTGCGCATCAATTGGGCGCACATACCCCCGAGCGTCTCTGCAACGTTGATATACGGCGCAACCACACTCATGGCGTCGGATTGGATATGCGGCAGGTTGATCGCGCTCGTCACAGACTCGCCCCGGAGAGCGGCAAGCACCTGATCTGCGACATCGACCGCAACCGCAACCTGCGCCTCCGCTGTAGACGCCCCGAGATGCGGCGTTACGATCACACGATCCAGATCAAGAAGCTGGCTTCCTGTCGGCGGCTCGTTTACGAAGACATCGAGTGCGGCACCTGCTATCTGGTTTTTATTGACCGCCCGCACGAGCGCATCCTCATCGATGACCCCGCCGCGTGCACAGTTGATAATCCTGACGCCGGGCTTCATAATCTCGAACTGGGGATCGCTGACCATGCCTCTGGTCTCGTCGGTAAGCGGCGTATGCACCGTGATGTAGTCGGACTTCTTAAGCACGGTCTCGAGGTCTACGAGTTCGATTCCGAGTTCCTTTGCACGCTCTTTTGGTATGAACGGATCATAAGCGATGATCTTCATTAGAAGACCTTGCGCACGTTTCACAACCCCGATTCCGACCCTTCCAAGCCCGATCGTGCCGAGAACCTTTCCACGAACCTCGCTTCCTGTGAACAGTTTGCGCTCCCACTTGCCAGCCTTTAACGAGGCGTTCGCCTGCGGCACATTCCTGGATAGCGCAAGCATCATCGCGATCGTGTGTTCTGCTGCCGAGATCGTGTTCCCTTCGGGCGTATTCGCAACGATTATGCCTTTCCTCGTCGCTGCCGGTACATCGATGTTATCGACGCCGACTCCAGCCCTGCCAACGATCTTGAGGCGGTCTGCTGCATTTATAATTTTTTCTGTTACCTTTGTCCCGCTTCTGATCACGAGAGCATCGTACCCTGGTATGATGCTTACGAGTTCGTCCTCAGAAAGACCGGTATTGACATCCACGTCATGCTCTGCCTTAAGTATCTCCAAGCCCTCTTCTGCAATGGGGTCGCTTACAAGAATTTTCACTATAGATTACCTCCATCGGTATGTTATGATGTATCTATGATTTCATATCTTAAAACGTGTGTGGTGCGTCATCGATGTGGGTATTTTAGTGTCTAAGTTCCGCTGGTAGCAGTTCATCAGATTGGGTAATCTTTCTCAGTGTACCTCCATTTCACGATCGATGAAATCATCTCCGATTGCCTACTGGTAACAGCGTTATCACCTAACAATATTGTTATGTAACAGATTTGTTATGCAAGATTATCGGTTCTCACCATCAAAAATCCCATCTGCACACGCCGTCCACGCGCGTGGAGGCAGTATATACATCCGGCGGGCTTACAATCGCATTTGGATATATGGATATCGCGGTCGCGGCTGGTACAGTTTCAGGCAGAGGTATAAAATTGTTGGCATATAATTGGGTGGGCAACCCTCGGCAGGGCTGCCTCAGGGGCTCTGCAAGACAGGTGACTCAAGGTTCACCGATCCTTCTTGCCTTTATCGAAGACCGAAGGAAGATGTATCAGATACCTCCCGTCCTCCTTCATAGACATGATGATCTCTTCCCGATCGAGCAGCGATTCGAGATTCAGTTCATAAGACCCCTTCTCCAGGATGCGGATCGATTCAACCTCCATATCAGGCACCGTATCCTTGTTCTCTTCTACCTTATCCGACTGCATCCCAGCGTCCGTGTCTTCTGCATCAGTCTCGGTCTCAGTCGCAGGTTTTGCTGCCACGTACAGAAACTTGTTCCACCCACAATTCGGGCAGCCATTTAAGATATCGGCTGAACCGTCCTCGAATATATGTTCGCAGTTGGTGCACTTGTGGGGCATATCTGTTATTCTGTTCTCATTGGTATTCTTTTTATCTATCGACATCCCGGATGCAGCACAACTTTTAAGAATGCCAGAACTAAAGTCACAGTCCGACACAATATCGGAGTTATCATAAATGGACGTTACAAGGATCACACTCGACGAGAACGAACTGCCAAAGCGGTGGTACAACATTGCAGCAGACCTGCC
>DAOURL010000258.1 GCA_030625165.1 Methanosarcinales archaeon
CAATCCTTTTTCTCATGCTAACGATGCTTTTTTCCCAAAAAGATGTTTAGGACACGGATGTGCTGAATGGTCAGTTAAATCAACCATTGAATTTATTGAGGATTTTTATCGCAGAATGGGCTTTCCGCCAAAGTGGGATGAAAAACAATCGGCGAGATTGAAAACCAGGTAGCCAAAAATTTACGTAGTATAGCAACCGGATGAACTCGGACAGGGAAAATCTGGCATTTTTTTCCTGCCGATTATCCGTGACAGTAGACCTCTCGGCGACGCTATAAAAACTCGAACCACATTACGAAAGTCATCTGATTGACCTTGCATCGTAACATAACCTACTCACTAATCACCATGAGCGCAGCATGGGGGCATGCCGTCACACAGGTTCCGCACTGGATGCACTTCGACTCGTCTATCGCAACAGTCCAGTCATCCTCAAATGAGAAGACCTGGACCGGGCAGACGCTGATACATGCACCGCAGTGCACGCATTCGTCATCGTCCCGGATGATCGGATGTTCGAGTATAGAGACGGATGCGCCATGGCGTTCGAATGCGGTCGCAACGCGGGCGCAAGAGTCAGCAGGCACCTCAAGCACGATCTCGCCGCTCGTTGCATCGATGTTTGCGCGGTCGACATTGATCTCGACACCGGTATCAAGAATCACTCTCGCGATCACCGGGTCATGAACCGCCGATGAAACGTGGATCATCATCTTCATATTATCGCCCTTAATTTCTGTTTTGCAGGTTTAACAAATCGCTGATCAGCACAATATAGTCGCTGTGGCTGGCAAGCGAGTATGGAGCGCGCTTATACGCTTTCGCACTTTGCCAGCCCGCACAAAGGAATCAGAAGTCGGTCATAACCCTGAACTGATCGATCTCCTCTTTGGCTAGTCCTTCTATGAACATCTCGGCTGCCTGCCGCACATCCTTCGCATTCGTGATCGCACGCCCGACCACGAGGATGTCGGCTCCCGCGTCTTTGGCATCCTGTATCGTATCTGCCCTGATGCCGCCGGCAACCGCAACCAG
>DAOURL010000197.1 GCA_030625165.1 Methanosarcinales archaeon
CAAAGACATCCTCTGCTGGCAGATAGAGAATCTTCTCCTTAATCTCCCCCTTCGCAAGTTTGAATGCTGACTTCTCATCAGGCGTTGCAACCTTTGCCTTGCACCGCTTTCTCAGCTCAAAGAAGCCGTCAGGGAATAGACCATCCTTCACGCTGACAACAACCATGTCGCCGGTCGATTTCTCGATGAACCTGTAGTTGTAGTTCTCCGCAGTCAGATTCACGATATCAGTTCCCTCAGGCAGTTCGACTGTGACGTCATCGCTTGAGTTTAAGATGTACTCAAATGTCTCAGTGTGCCCGTCGGACGGGTGTGCGCTGACAATCTCCAGATCGCCGCGTGCCGGAACCCCGTCCCACACCAGAAACGCGGTCTGGCTTGCCTTAAACGCTGCTGCAACGCACGGGCAGATGTGACCGTGTGCAGCACCCACATCATCCAGCGAGATATCCGGAAGCTCTCCTTCATCAGATATCCGGAGCGTAAGATCCGTAAACTCCTCTGCAGCAACGATCTCGATCCATTCAGCCACATTCGAGTGCGGCGTAAGCGCACTGCCATCGTATGCGCAAGAGAGGTTCTCAAGCAACCCCGGAATCTTCCTTCCTGTGAAGTATCCCTCGCTTACCATCAACGGAACGACGACCGGGTCCGCGGCGTCTGAAACGATCGGTCTTAACGTGAATTCGGGGTGAAGTGTCTCGTTGTGGTGGATAAACGCGGCTTCTGTGACGCTAAGTCTGATCGAGGGGTCTCTCCAGTACAGAAGCTTCAGCCGCGCCTGATCTGCGAGTGATGACGTGCTGTTCACCCATCCGGCGAAGTTATCCTCTTCATCAGTCCCGTGCGCAACGAGAACGAGCGTCTCGCCTTCCGGATCCGCGCAGAGGTCAGCCGTGCGATCCGCAACGATCCCTGCCACAAGCCAGTGGTCATCCATCGCACCAGTCAGGATGATCTCTGCATCAGTCTCGACTGGCACAAGTTCCTCTTCTTCTTCCCCTTCCGGGTGCCCGGTCGCCCGCATACCCCCAGCAGCGTCAGCCTCGAGCGGCACACGGGATATTACGTATCGACCGTCCGTAGAAACGACCGTCCGCTCCATCTCCACGCCCTCGACGACGACGCGCTCAGTTGTCAGCGAAAGCGTCTCCCGAAGCCCGAGCACATACTCAATCTCCTGGATATGGCTGCTGTGTGATGAGACAAAGAGCGGTACAGCGATGATCTTTGTGACACCGGCATCATCGAGTCTCTCGACTGCGAGATTGATCGTCTCATTTGGTACAAACTCGAGGAACCCGAGTTCGACCGGATACGGCAGGTCTACCTCATCGGTCGCATTCCGCACAGGGCTGCACCAGCTCTCGCTCGGGCTTCCATGTGCTATGACAAGGACTCCGATCTCTCCATCAGCCCCGTCATTCTCGTAAGCTCCGGCAACAACAGGTGCGATCGGTGATAGCAGGATCGTTATCAGCACGATTGTTGACAGAGTTCTTCTAATTGCCTTAAATCTTGTATCTTCCATATTAAACCTCCTTTTGGATGCAACTATGTGGGCAGTTAGGTTTGCAAATAATTAACCCTAATAAAGTTAGGTTTTTGAGAAATACCTACAATGCGCAGATGGGGAAGCGAATTACTTCCATTCAGCCAGAGAAAAAAAAAGAAACCTATAGCACAGCCACTCGCATCCGGTTAACCGTTTGTACTGCAAATAAGGAGATAGCGCATCAAGGAATTCCGATCATCCGGTGCAGTTGCGGAATCATGCGGACATCAGAGAGGTGCGTGCCTGCAAAGTCCATCAGATCGAGCAACTGGCAGCGATCAACACTCAAAGGAGTTGCCGGCTGCATTACAAGCGGAATCGAATCATCGATGGCTTTGATTCCAAAAACCGCACCACTGATGCTTTTTTCCGTAGTTTCAGGAAGAACAATAATTTTGACAAAGGTTTCGACACCCGATGCATGGAATATCTCGATCGACTGCAATTCAGCATCTAAAAGACTGTCGTAATCTCTGGTTGCACTGTGTTCCGGGAGTTTGACATCACATGCAGCGACATCGATGTGATCTGCTATATTTCTGGCAGAATCCGGTATGCCGGCGTTCGTCTCAAGATATATCGGTCGTGAAACTCCCCTCGCAAGTTCTTCTATGAAATCGCAGTGCAACAGCGGCTCTCCACCTGTCAGACTGATGCTTCGGGTAGCGGGGGTCCACAGATCATCGATGGCATCGATCACAGCATCCACACCGAGCGGATTGTCGATATACCTGTCGAGAACCCTGCACCTCTTTGCCGGAACCCTCGCCACTCCGGTATCGCAGTATTCGCACTGCAACTGGCAGCCGCAGAACCTGACAAAGACCTGTCTCACGCCGACACTGGTTCCCTCGCCCTGAACCGAGTTGAATATCTCATATACGTCTGCGTTCATCTTTAGAATAATTTTAAGTGTGTTCCGATACCCTTCCGGACAGCCTGCTGATAGACATGGTTTGCTGTCGAGACGTCCTGTATGGCAAGCCCTGTCGAATCAAAGACCGTGATCTCGTCATCATCGGTTCTTCCCGGCTTTATCCCTGCGACGATCTCACCAAGCGTGCCGTAGATGTCCCCCACAGATATGATGCCCAGTTTTAGCGGGACATTCACCTCGCCAGAGTGGAATGCCTGCGCTGGATCATCGATCACGATTCTGGACCGCTTGAGAATCTCCGGGTCGAGTTCCTCCTTGCCTGCCGCATCTGCACCGATTGCATTGATGTGCGTGCCGTCCAGTATCCAGTCGTCCGCCACGATCGGCTCCCTGACCGGCGTTGTCGTGACCAGTATATCGCAGTCGCAGACCTGCCGGATGCCATCCATCACCGTGAT
>DAOURL010000176.1 GCA_030625165.1 Methanosarcinales archaeon
ACTCTATGCCGCAGACACCAGCACCACCAATCGCAGAGAAACTCGCAGAAAAGCAGAAATCGATCAGCATAGCTGAGTTCTTCGAAAAAAACAAGCAGATGCTCGGATTCGATTCGCTGCAGCGGTCCCTGATCACGACGATCAAGGAGGCGGTGGATAATGCGCTCGATGCCTGCGAGGAGGCAGGGATCCTCCCTGATCTCTTGATAGAGATAAAGACCACCTCGCCAGCACCGAATCTTATCCTGACGGTCGAGGACAACGGTCCCGGTATTGTGAAGGCGCAGATCCCGAAGGTCTTTGCGAAGTTGCTGTACGGCTCCCGTTTCCATGTTCTGAAGCAGTCGAGAGGGCAGCAGGGGATCGGGATCAGCGCATCGGTTCTGTATGCGCAGTTGAGCACAGGAAAGCCGGTAAGGGTCATCTCAAAGATCGGCTCGCAGCAGCCAGCGCATTACTGCGAGCTTATAATCAACACGAGCAAGAACGAGCCCGAGATTCTCGAGGAGAGGACGATCGAGTGGGACCCTCCGCACGGCACCAGGATCGAACTCGAGATCAAGGGCGCGTATGTGAAGGGGCGGAGGCAGTCGGTTCTTGAATACCTGCGGAACACCGCCATCGTAAATCCACATGCGAGACTGACGCTTGTCGATCCGGATGGCGAGTACACCGTATTTGAAAGAGCCACCGATCTCCTGCCAGAGCCGCCTGCAGAGATCAAGCCGCATCCGGCAGGGATCGAACTCGGGACGCTTATGAAGATGCTGCGGTACACAGACCGGCAGCGGCTGGCAACGTTTCTGAAGGATTCATTCTCAAGGATCGGGGCTGTGACCGCAGAAGAGATCTGCGCCCATGCAAAATTAAAACCCGCGTGTAAGCCCCAAAAACTCACACACGAGGAGGTAGAACGGCTGCTTAATGCCTTTAAGAACATAAGGATCGGGTCTCCGCCGACCGACTGTCTCTCGCCGATCTCAGAGGATCTCATCTACAGGGGCGTTGAGAAAGAGTACACCGTCGACTTCATAGCAACGACGAAGCGCTCGCCTGCCGTGTACGCGGGAAATCCGTTCCTTGTCGAGGCAGCGATCGCTTACGGCGGCGATCTGCCAGTTGAAGGCAAGGTAGAGATCTTAAGGTTCGCAAACCGGGTACCGCTCCTCTACCAGCAGGGCGCATGTTCGATCACGCACGCTATCGAGCGGATAAACTGGAAGTACTACGGACTCTTGCAGCCCGGCGGATTTCCTGCGGGACCGTGCGCGATCCTGGTGCATGTCGCGTCCACCAACGTGCCGTTCACATCCGAGTCGAAGAACGCGATCGCGGATGTTCCTGAGATTTTGAGCGAGGTCGAAAGCGCGGTGCGTACCGTCTCGGGCAGGCTCAAGAAATACCTCGGGAAGCGGGAGCTGCTTTCGAAACGCAAGGAAAAGGAGAATCTCATCAAGAGAGTGCTTCCGAGACTTGCGGCAAAGGTCTCTGACATACTTGATCGGGATACTCCGAACATCGATCCTGTTGTTGCAAGGATCATGGGAAATCTCCTTGTGAAGCGTTCTGTGAGCCGGAATGAGAATGGGTTTGATGTTGAGATACGAATTCTGAATCATACGAGTACTGCGCAATCCTTTAAAATACACGACCTCATCCCGTACGAGATCAAAAGTGCAGAACCCGAGCCGCGCAGGGCTGTGATCGGGGATCGGTTCGATCATCTCTGGGAGGTCTCGCTCCGCTCAGGAGAGCGCGCATCTCTTACGTATGCAATCGAAGCGGGCGAGGTCGGGGGTGGCGAGGTCTCGCTTCCCGCGCCGATGGTGGAAGGGGTGCCTGCCGAACTGGTCACAGGCGCAAAGGTGCTCGGGCGCGGGTGAGTGCAGGGGAGTCGGACCGGCGAAGCGCGTGAGGTCACCTCTCCGCGTGACCGATAGTATTATTGTATATAAACCCAACGCCAATATCATGATTGACCCCACCATCAAGATCGAGAATATCGTCGCGTCGATGGCACTTTCTGACCACTTCGATCTCCTGCATATATCATCATCTCTCGAAAATGCTGATTATGACAAAAACAAATTCCCGGGACTCGTGTACCGGATAAAAGACCCGAAAACAGCATTTCTGGTCTTTGGATCGGGCAAAGCGAACTGTACCGGCGCAAAGAGCATAGCTGACGTGGATACCGCGATAGATATCCTGTCAGAGGATCTGACAAAACTCGGATACACGATCACGAGTAAAGACTACACGGTCCAGAACATCGTGGCTGGCGCATCGCTCGATACGGAACTCGATCTGGATGCCATTGCGATCGGTCTCGGGTTCGAGAACATCGAATACGAACCAGAAGTGTTCCCGGGTCTTGTGTACCGGATCAAGAATCCCAAAGTCGTTGTTCTAATATTCCGCTCAGGAAAACTTGTAATCACCGGAGCAAAGACCCAAGAAGAGTGTGAATTTGCCAAGATGGACGTCTGGCAACAGTTGAACAATCTGGGCTTAGTCTGATGAAAGTATCGGAAATTGAACTGTTTTTAAGAGAAGACGTTGGAGATTTCGATCTTTTCCACGAGTTGCTTCCGGATAATGTAGCCAAAGCGAATATTGTTGCAAAAGAAGATGGAGTAATCGCTGGACTGGAAGAAGCGATGCGGATTCTCTATTATTGCGGAATTTCAGCCACGCGCAGACGCGATGACGGCGATACGATAACCGAAGGGGCTGCTGTGCTCGAACTCGGGGGAGGTACCCGCGCAATCCTGCAGAGCGAGCGCGTCGTACTGAACTTTATTGGCAGGATGAGCGGCATAGCGACCCTGACCCGGAGGTGCGTGGAGATTGTGGCAGGAAACGATGTCAAGGTCGCATGTACCAGAAAGACGACGCCCGGATTCAGGAGATACGAGAAGAAGGCGGTTGCGATCGGTGGCGGCGATCCGCACCGGTTTGGTCTCACTGACGCCGTGATGATCAAGGATAACCACATCAAGATACACGGGATGGAGCTGGCGTACAAATACGCAAGAGAGACGGGTTTTACAAAAACAGTCGAGATCGAGGTCGGAAATGCCGAAGATGCTGTGCGCGCTGCGGAACTCGGGGCTGACATTGTCATGTTCGATAACATGGACCCTCGCGAGATCACAGAAGCCATATCAGCACTGGATAGGCAGGGATTATGCGATTACGTGATGCTCGAGGCATCCGGAGGCATAACACTGGATAATCTTGCTCTGTACGCAGAGACCGGCGTGGATGTGATCTCGATTGGCGCGCTCACACACTCCGCGCGGTGGCTCGACTTCAGTCTCGAGGTCGACTGAGGGTGGCTTTTTAATCTCTTCTGGGTGACAAGGGGTTATGACAAAAAAGATTAACCACAGAGGACGCGGTCTGCGAAGCAAAGCCGTTGGCAGGACACAGGGAGGTGCTGTTTTCTCCGTGCTCTCCGTGCTCTCCGTGCTCTCCGTGGTTTTTCCAAAGACCATTTCAGAAGATAACAAAAAGTCT
>DAOURL010000187.1 GCA_030625165.1 Methanosarcinales archaeon
CCAAGCGTCTTTTTAACAGGCTGCTCGTAAGTCAGACGAACGATGATGCTCTGGCGGGGTTTAAAACTTAAGGAATAAGAGAATATGTTCTCCTTCTTCGTCTTTAAGACGCCAGCCGTTCTTCCTTCCGAGACTGCCGCCTCAAACCGCTCATCTGCCTCTTCTTTCTGGAGCACGTCTGCTTCGTACTCGACACCGTCGATTATCAGGCAAAAGCCCGAGATGAATGCGCCCTCAGGGATCAGGAACCTGAACTCGTCGTCTGTTGCCGTATTGTGCGGGTTTGTGAGCTTCTCTTCAATGTTTGTTATAGCGTAGCCGTTGTTCACGTCCGCGGTGATGTGCAGGTAGTCGATAGTAGTACCAGTGGCTGCGCTTGAGGTCTGGGTGCATCCTGCAAGTATTGCCAGTACAATCAAGCAAATGCAGATTCCTCTGAAAGTCTTCGTTATTACTGTTTCCGATAACTGAATTCTATATTCCATTTGTATCTCCTCCGATATATTATATTGGGTCTTACCCGTTCTTCTTTCGTAACAGAATCCCGACAATCAACACCCCAATCAGCGCAACGACCGCACCAAATCCGGGCAATCCAAGTATCCCACCACTGCCCACGTATTTGGATTTTTCTTCCGGTGTTGTCGATGGTCCCGGTCCTGTGCCGACAGACCGCACCCGGATCGGCAGCTCGAGCGTGTAATCCTCGGCATTCGCCATATCATCTCCGAAGTAGTAGACCACTCTCCCTTCCACAGTGAAGTTGCCGATCTGGTTTGCAACGATCGCAACCTCGATATTCCTGCCAACACCCGGCTCGATCTCGTAATCTGATGTGAACTGCCCGGCTCCTGACATGGCAAACCCGGAAGAGGTGACGCTCATGCCGGACGGCGGAATGATGATCACCTGGACATGCATCACCGGCTTTGTTATCAGGTTCACAGCCGAGAGCTTGAGCAGGATGTTGTCTCCGATCACGACATCGGTCCGCTCACCGTGCAGCTTCACGCTTGCGTTCTGTGGCGCTGTGGGCAAAAGTCCAGCCGATGCGACGACTGTGAGCGTTGCACTACCCGATCTCGCGGTGTGGTGCTCTCCGCGCTCGTCATAATACGACACCTCTGCCGGATCCAGGTTAAACGTTCCGCTGAGAGGTGGCTTTATGACATACTGAAGCGTCCGTGACTCGTCTGGCTTGAGCAGCGGATACTCTGCATGTACAGAACCGCTCACAAGTGTGAAACCTGAAGGAACGGAATCCGTAACCACGATATCCCTGATCTCACCAGTCCCGGTCGCTCCTGCGTTTCTCACAGTCACAGTCACCGTCGTCGTATCCCCTTCTTCGATCGTATGCGGCGAGGGTACTTTTGTCACAGAGAGCGCTGTTGCCGGGTATATCTCGACCCGAAGCGCTCCCGCGTTGTCGTCGTACCCGCCACGCTCGCCTGTCGTGAGGCAGTCAAAGATGCTGAACCTGATCTTCTCGCCGTCGCCTGTGCGGTAGTATGTGTATGTGTGATTCTCAATATCGCTTACTGCTGCCTTTACCGGTTCGCCATTAAACTCGATTGAGTTGAACGGTTGAGTGTACGCATCCCCCTTGCCCATGCGAAACCCGGCGTCTGCGAAACCCCAGTCCACATCTCTCCTGAACTGGAAGGTGCCAGAGACCACGATTCTGTATTCACGATCTTTCTCAAGAACTATTGATGATTCGACCGATGAACCAGTGTCTTTTTGTCCGAGCGCGTAGACCTGGACCGCGTCGAGTGGGGGATCGGTGGATGCGGATGCTGGCATCGCCAACAGGGTCAGCAGTATTGCAATGATTCCAAAAGTTGTCATCCGTACTCGGTATCTTCTATGCACGGTTCATAACCCCCCTTATTGCAAGTATATTCGACTTCGGCTGCGGATCATGTGCCTGCGAGCACAAGTCTAGCTCTTTACCTCGCCTTTTTATGAGTAATCCAAACAAGTTCATTATCTTAATCTCCTTCTTTTGATCAATAATGCTACAAGCAATACCCCGGCTGCCGCAAACACCGCCGCGAATCCGGGCACACTTGATCTTTTCGATTCTGACGAGCTTTCTGTTCGCTCTGCACCCTGCTCTGCCTCCGCCCGCACCGTGATCGGCAGGGTGAGCGTGTGGTCCTCTCTCGCATCCGAATCATCTCCGAAATAGTAGATGATCCTGCCCTGCGCCTGGAAATCAGCTCCAATCTGGTTGGGTATGATCCTTACCTCGATGTCCCTGCACACACCCTCTTCGACATCGTATGTGGTCGTGTACTGCCCGGCTCCGGACTTTGCGAATTCGGAAGAGGTCACGCTCCAGCCGGACGGCGGGATTATTATGGCCTGAACACGCATCGTAGGGTTTCCGATGATGTTTACCGCGGAGAGTTTCAAGAGCACGTCCTCACCGAGCACGACATCGGTCTTCTCGCCGTGGAGATGCACGCTCGCATTTTGGATCGATGGCGAGGCGCTGGGTGTTGGTGGCGGTGTTGGTGCAGTGAGTTCAGGAAGGGCGATGGTGACAGTGGGTTCCGGATTGATGTATCTACGGACGCGAGTCCAATCTACGTAGTGTGTTTCGCCGCCCCATGAGTATAACTGCAAATAAAGGGGACTATTTGGAACGTTTTCCCGATTCATTAATTCGGGAACATAATTCTGAAAACTCTCGGTTTTTGTGTTTGATCTCGCTATTCCAAGAACTTCAAAAGATGTTGGGAATTTTTCTGTCTTTGTTGCTGCCAAAAATTCACCATCATTAGCATTTGCCAGCTGCATTTTATCCATACCCGCCCAGCTACCAAACTCAAATCGATCGCTTCCATCTATGGCAGTGTAGTCGTTTGTTGAACGTAAAAAGGATCTTGGCTCACTGCCGGTATCGCCCACCCTTGAAAACGATTCGAATATATAATTGTACCTAAAAGCTTCGACCTTCTCTGAAAGTACGCACTCGCCATTCAAGCTCAGAACACCATGTGAGACCGATGGCACCCCACAATTTACATGCCATTTTATTTCGTCTATGTATACTCCTTCAAAATCATCAAAAAACTCAAACACTTCAGCCCCATCACTCTCACTCTCCGCATCCGGATTCCCATACCACATCGTAATCCTATCATCGCTATCTGCAGGAATCTCAGGTACTTTCACCCATATCCTCACACGTTCAGAGCCCGCATCAAACTCCTCGATCCAGTAACCCAGGTTCACCCCGTCCGCATCCGTAAACCTAAT
>DAOURL010000090.1 GCA_030625165.1 Methanosarcinales archaeon
ATACTGTAACCAAACCTGGAATTTAACCGCAGAGTACGCGGAGGGACGCGGAGGGGAAATAAACTGTTAAACGCTCTGCGTTCCTCTGCGCCCTCCGCGGTTATTTTTCTTGCCAGAAAATACAGGATCGCAATCGGGAGATCAATCAGCATACCTGAGTAGTTACTTTTCACGTATCCTTTCAAAGCGCCTGACCGTTTCCTGCGAATAGAGACGTTCCCCGCAGTGCAGGCAAACATCGGCATGGACTTTCGCGACCGCAGTGTCGACACCGCCTCGCAGTAGTTTTTCAACCTCTTTTTCCACAATTTCTCCACTACAAAACGGACACAGGTCAAACGGCTTTTTTGTCTGTTTCATCGCGCTCATATCACCCCTCCGCAAGCATCCGCGCCACCCGGATGTTCCCTACGTCATCCCTCCGATCATCAACCGGTGTTTCGAGTATCATCGGGAGCTTCCTGATGGCATCGTGATGTAGTATGACCCTAAATCCGTCCTCCCTGATGTATCCCATGCCGATATGTTCGTGTCTGTCCAATCGAGAGTTTAAGCCGCCCTTCGAGTCGTTCAGATGGACAAGTTTCAGCCGGTCAAGCCCGATCGCCTCATCGAACCGCGCCATCGTCGCATCGAGCGTGTCAGCAGTTCGGAGTTCGTAGCCGGCAGCGAATGCGTGGCAGGTGTCGAAGCAGACCCCGACCAGATCATCGCGCTCCACCCCGTCGATGATCTGCCCGATCTCTTCGAAGCGCCCGCCTACACTGTTCTTTGTGCCTGCGGTGTTCTCAAGCAAAAGCATCACAGAACCGCCCCACTCCGGGCGTGCCTCTTCGAACGCACCGATCGCAGTATTCACAGCCGATATTATGCGCATCAACCCCCCTTTCGTTCCTGTTCCAAGATGGCTTCCAAGATGGGTCACAAGATACGGAATATGAAGCGTGCTGCACCGCGCAATCTCGCTTGCGAGCGCATCGACCGAGCGGCTGTAGACATCCTCCTTCGGCGATGCCGGATTCGGCAGATACGGAGCATGAGCGACCGGCGGGTAGATGCCTGACCTCTCGATCTTTGTTATGAACTTCTCGACCTGTTCGGGGGTGAGATCCTTGAACCGCCAGCCCCTCGGGTTTCTCGTGAAGATCTGGAACGTGTCACATCCCAACTTCTGCGCCCGGTCAACAGCCCGATCTATCGAGCCTGCGATGGATACGTGTACGCCAACTGCAACCATTGTGTGTCAATGTGGTTCGATTACTATTTTATGCTGCTGGTCAGAAGACCCCGCTACTTGTAGCGGGGACGCAATGCCGTAGAGTGGTTATTTTGGCTTCCATAAACTATATACGCCGCTTCAACCAATATAAGTATCGTGCCAAAGCGGACTTTCAAATACAGGCTGTATCCTACACCGGATCAAGTACAAATATTAGCATATTGCATATCTGCCTGCAGACATCTCTACAATGGGATGCTTGAAGACCGTAAGAATGCTTATGACCGTTGTGGCATCGGGTTAAACTATAATCAGCAAGCAGAGCAGTTAAAATACCTCAATCTTGACATATATTCACAGGTTGCGCAGGATGTGCTGCGCCGGCTGGATAAAGCTTTCAAAGCATTCTTCAGACGCGTGAAAAATGGTGAAACTCCTGGCTATCCAAGATTCAAAGGATATGACCGTTACGATTCGTTCACCTAGCCCCAATCCGGATTCAAGATCAAAGACGGCAAACTCTATCTCTCGAAGATCGGAGCGATAAGAATCTTCCGACATCGAGAGATCAAAGGAAAGATCAAGACCTGCACGATCAAACGTGATGGCGACCAGTGGTACGCATCCTTCAGCGTGGAACTTCCAAATGTAGAGAAAAAGGAGATTGAGACCTCTGTTGGTGTGGATGTCGGGATAAACACACTTGCGACACTTTCAGACGGTACAGAGATCGAGAATCCCAAAACGCTTGATACATACAACTTAAAGTTGAAGAAAGCACAAAAAGACCTATCACGGAAAAAGAAAGGATCAAGTAACCGGAATAAGCAGAAGGTTGTCCTTTCAGGAGTGTATCGTAAGGTCAGAAATGCTCGAAAGGACTGTCTGCACAAAGCAAGCCGTTTCCTCGTAGATACTTACGATCAGATCATATTTGAGAACTTTCAGATCAATAACATGGTCAAGAACCATCATCTTGCAAGATCCATTCTCGATGCATCTTGGGGCATATTAATCAATTTCACGACCTACAAAGCGGAAGAAGCTGGTGGGATCGTAGAACTGGTTAATCCGAGAAATACATCAAAACAATGTTCGGTTTGCGGCTGTATCCAGTCGATGCCACTCTCACAGAGGACATATCGATGTCCAAACTGCGGGGCGGTCATGGGTCGGGATCACAATGCCGCGATCAACATCAAGAACAGATATGTAGGCACGGACTGTGTCGAATTAACGCCTGTGGAGACCACCGGTTACGGGGTCGCTGAAGCAGGAAGCCCCGCTACTTGTAGCGGGGAGGAAGTCACGCTGTTGGCTGCGAGAGGTAAAGCTAATGTCGATCTGGCAGAAAACAGGTTTGTATGATTTACGAAAAACTGCGCACCGTCCAGACCGCGGACGAACTCCTCGATCAGGCGTTCCGGCGCGCCGTGCGCTCTGCCATGTCAGGGAGCGGACGGGTTGTTAACATCCAGAGAGCAATGATCCAGGCGACGTCAGACGTATTATCGGATCGACTCCTCCGGATCGTGCACGATTTCCCGAATTTTGATGAACTGTCCCCGTTTTATTCCGAACTGACCGATATCATCGTCGGGACCGACCGGCTCAGGATGTCGCTCTCATCCGTGCATTGGGCAGGCGACATGGTCCGGCAGCTTGCGCGCGAAGCCCTGCAGAAAACGAGGCACGACGACCCGGTCCGTGTGCGGAAAGCTTATTATGCCAGAATATCCTCGATCGTGCACGAAGTGGACGGAAACTTGCGTTTCCTAAACGATGCACGAAACAAGCTTCGGAAACTGCCAGACATATCCGATGTGCCGACCATCGTTGTGGCTGGCTACCCAAACGTCGGCAAGTCGAGTTTTGTAAGGCGTGTGACCGATGCGAAACCCGAGATCGCCACATACCCGTTCACGACGAAAGGGATCTACATCGGGCATTTCACGCACGACGGACTTCGGTACCAAGTCGTGGATACGCCGGGCCTCCTTGATCGCCCGCTTGGTGACCGAAACGAGATCGAATTGCAGGCGATAACTGCGCTTAACCATGTCGGCGACGTGGTGCTGCTTTTGATTGACCCGTCCGAACACTGCGGGTATCCGCTCACTGCCCAGACCAATATGCTACACGAGATCGAGAAGACGCTCGCAATTCCGGTCATCGTTGCTGCAAACAAGTGCGATCTCGCCGATTTCCATGGCGAATGGGAGTACCGGATCTCGGCAGAGACCGGCGATGGCATAGATGAGGTGATGCGGCGGGTGATCGAGGTTATCGATTCCCAGACCTCCCGCGCCAGCAGCGCATCCGACACCATACCAGAAACCAGAGGCGACTAAAACACCATAGTCCATCCCGATCCGGAAGCTTCTTTCTTCGTATAGCTTACCCCGTCCACCTTGAGCCCCTTCCGGTCGAGCAGCGTGATAATCCCGCCCTTGTTGGAGAGCTGCGCATCTTTGCCTGATAACGTGATCCGCAGGGTTTCTCCTGCGCCGATGCCCTCGCAACGTACTTGTGGATCAGTTCATTCAAGTCGTTGTCAGGACCTGGGATGTCGTGGTCTGCTGCGGTTGGGCGCGGAGGGATGCCAGAGGGAGGGGGTGATATGGAGTGACTGCCGATCGAGGTTATTACTGTTGTACGACGCTGTCTGAAAATCAAGTGATTTATCACCGCAGAAAACGCGGAGGGCGCAAAGTTTCGAGACCGTTTTCAACCCTCTGCGTGGCTCTGCGCACTCTGCGGTAGAATATAAGGGCATGGCGATTTCACTGAAAAAATCGACAGTGCCCTGTTGTACTATTGTACGGTGATCACATTCCCGGCAAGCACATCAGCCTCGCTCACAGACACAGGGTAGGATCCTATTGCTGTGGTCACGGTGTACATATCAGACGGCGCGGTATCGAACAAAGTCCCGCCATCGCCCGGTGCGATCGGTCCATCCGTGGAATACGGCGCAATTAAGGTGAATGTGCCGTCAGGAGTTGCTGTTGCAGTCTGGACGTACTCAAACGTCCGCCCCTGATTCGTGAGAATCGGGATGCGGAGCGTTGCAGTGGTGTTTGGCGGCGCGGTTCCTGTGATCTTTGCGCCCGGCACGTACTCGAAGATCTTAACATAGCCGGTGTCAGATTCAGCGATATCTGACGGCATGTCCTGGTGGCGGTTCTCGAAGAGGTCTGGATACAACGTGGGTTGCAGGTTGTACACCCATTTGTAGCCACGTTCTGAGCTACCTCCTGCTGTTGACTCATGCACAAGACGGTAGTGCGAAAGACTGACACCATCAAAGATATGGAGCCGCCCTTCCATCGAGTTGAAGTATCTCATCGTTGGCACCCATTCATTTCTCCCGCCGATAAGTAGCCACTCCCCATATCCGCCAGTATCCCCAGTCCATGTTGTTATTGCATAGAACTTGCCGGTCGCCATCTCGACGTCGCTCACAACGTATCTCGTGCCGAGCGTGTCAGCGATCTCGTTTGCTTCCGCTTCACTCTCTGCTGTGAAGAACGTGGACGCGCCGGGTGCTTGTGACTCGCCGCCGCCGATGCCTGCCTGGAATGGGTTGGCATTCGGGATCCGGTGTCCTATGATCTCGATCCAGTGTCCGTAGTCCCACCATGACATGACGAAGTACGCGGTGTCCGGATATGGATACGGTTCGCCTGGCGGTGGTCGAACATAAGGTCCATAGTATGAGAGTCCGGTATCAGGAGTGTTATATTGCATCCAGTCAAGTGAGTTGTACCATTGCGCACCGGGTCCGCCTGTGTATTTTGCTTGCTTAAGTGTGGTGGGGGCAGGACCCCATGGATATACGAGAACACCAATGATGATGATCGCGAGTAAAATATACCCCGCATTCTTTGCCAAAAACCGTGGGAGATCCTCCATTGTGGTGTGGATGCCTTTGAATCCAGTGAATTCAAGAATTCTTGTCCCGAAATAAGCACTCATGATCGCGACATTCACTGCATAGTAATAGGCGAACCGATTCTGACCATAGATCGAGAGAAGCATGACCAGAGTCCAGACCAGAGCAAGAATCTCTTCCGGCTTCCACCTCTTAACTACATAGTACCCCAGCACAAGTATTCCGAATAACGATGCATAGAAACAATTTCCGAAGTTGCCGTACACCATGCTACCCCGGCCGATGTCAAGTTGTGGGGGATTGCCCCTCATCAGCATCGAGGAGGCTTCTGCTATGGTTGCGGCGCCGCCTGTGTGTATCCCAAAGATCATGTCAGGTGAGCGGACAATCGTGGAATACAGTGTTGGTGAAATCACGCTGATCAGAACAAGCCCAACAACCATACCCATAATCAGCAGCACGGGGTAGTAGTATGGACTTATATCCCTGCGGTTCATCTCTCGCGATATGACCTGCATCAGTAAAAATGCCGCAATCGCTGCAAGCGGGACGGCTGCATGGAATAATGAATAATAGAATGTAGAAAATCCCATCTCTGGGTGCAGCCATGGTAGTACCAATATCAACTCCACCCCGAATGCCACAATTCCGACCATCGTCAGGTACTCGACCGTCCTTCCGCGAATGTGCTCTGTAATATATGCGATGATTGCCGCGATCATGATGATCGCACCAAAGAGCGGCGCACCAGGCCAACAGAGTTGATATGCCGCATACATAATGCCAGCAAGCGCAGCATATCCGAGGGGATATTTTATAGCGCGCCAGTCCCGATTTAGATCCTTAAATGAGAGATTCTGATTACGCGCACTTATGAGCGCGAGTATGAAGAAGAGAATGGTTACGGTAGAGAAGAGCGTCTCTGCGACATGGTGGTCGGTGAATCCAAGCAGTGATCTGGATAGGAACTGTCCTGGCAGTGTAGCGATGATCAGTGCAGCAAGGAGCCCTGTGCCGCGGTTGTGCAGATGCTTGCCGATGAAGTACACTGGTATAACCACAAGCGCTCCGAGAACCGCGGGAAAGTATGCCCCTACGGTATCGACCAGGTAGGGTGTAGGGTGGCCAAGTCCGATGATAATCGATAACAGCGCGATCGTATGATCGAATAAGGGACCGAAGTGGATATAGCAGCCATAAGGCGGGATTGCGTGAGCATCATAGAACATGGCATGCGGGTAGTTATTGAGCAGGGCATGTACAAGCCGCATGTGGTACCATGGGTCGTTTCCGCCAAACCTGATTGTGCCATCCGCGAGAAAAACACTGTCGTACGGGAGTACGGCACGGATATAGAAAGCGATCGCAAGGATGATGGAGAGCAGTACACCATAAGGCGCACTGGATTTGAGTTGCTCGACTCTTGTCCGTTTGACCTCGGTCGGGCGCTGGACATCTTCTGGAGTTTTCGAAACTTCTGTTGTATGCGTGGCTTTTTTGCCCTTTCCCATTTGTTCTTCCTTGTTTTTCCTTTTTCCAGCCAATGGATGCACCTCAGATCAGATCGTCAATCAGTTCCTGATACATGATCGCAGTATCATTCCACCTTCGTTCGGGCGGGTTAAATAATTTTGGTAGTTTGTACTGGCTCTCGATGGCTACCGTGATTGCACTGACATCGCAGGGGGGTACAAACACCGTGCCCTCATAACCTGCCATCGATTCGGCGAGACCGCCGACCTTTGATACGATGATCGATGTTCCAAAACACATCGCAATGTGCGCAATTCCGCTCTGGGATGCTCTGGTATACGGGAGCACCACCGTGTCCGCTGCAGAGAAGTATAATGGGATTCGGTCGTCCGGGATGTACTCATCGATCAATGTAATGTTATCGTTATATTTCGATCCGTCGATCTGGCGCAGCAGCGATTCCCGGTCATCCCATATCTCACCCACAATCATAAGCCTGCTGTTCCTGATTATATCATCTGGCAGTTCTTCAAATGCACTGATGAGATATGGTATTCCCTTGTAGTTCCGTATCAGCCCAAATGAAAGGATGACAAATTCTTCTTTGATCGAAAGTTTCTTCTTTGCATCGATTTTATCGATTCTCGAATACTGGTCATAGAGCGCATGTGGGATAACTTTGATCGTATCCGGATCGATATGATACCGTTCTGCGACCAGTTTTTGGTCCGACGATGAGTGTGTGATGTAGCCATCGACACCCCGCCTGAGAAGCCGTCCGGTAGTCCTTGAATACCATCTGATCGGAAGAAAGTTCTCTTCGAGCGGATCGACCACCTCATGAAATTCGATGACAAGGCGCGCATCCAAAAAAAAGTTCATTATTTTTATGATAAGATGCAGGTGCGCCACTGATGAGGTCCACCATTGCAGAATGATAACATCCGGATGTTGTTTTCTTAGAAACCGGTATGCTCTCCACCATGTCAGCGGATTATTGTAATCCATCCCATCAAAGACAGTCACATCCTGTGTGAACTCAAGATCTGATATATTCCTGCCGACATGCGCACGCCCCGGGAACAGAATCTTTGGCAGCAAGTTTCTGAAACAGACAACAGAAACACGGTTATGCGATGAGAGCGCATTTGCCAGTCCGATCGTATAGTAACTGATGCCGCTTGTGAATCGCTGGGATGGACCGACTATGCATATACTTGCGTTTCGCACAATGTTGGATTATCTTCATATTAGATTAATATGTATGTATGCACGTGAAAATTGTGCAGGTCTGTCCAAGATACTACCCTGATATCGGGGGCGTGGAAACGCATGTACGCGAGATCAGTGAGCGGTTGGTGCAGAGGGGTTTTGATGTCGAGGTGGTATGTACCGATCCGACCGGCAGATTGCCCAAGTACGATACAATAAACGGAGTTGGGGTAATACGATTTAGATCGTTCGCGCCAGACGATGCATACTATTTCGCGCCGCAGATTTACGCTCATCTGAAAAGGCGGGATCGCGATCTGATACATGCTCACAGTTACCACGCGCTGCCAGCGATATTTGCAGCACTTGCGAAGGGCAACCGCAAACTCGTCTTTACACCACACTACCACCGCGGCGGGCATACGCCGGTCAGAGACTTTCTGCATAAGATTTACAGACCGTTCGGCAGTAGAATCTTTGACAGGGCAGATAAGGTAGTATGCGTCTCAGAATATGAACAGGGGTTGGTCATGTCAGATTTTGGCGTGCCAGAGTGGAAGATCGAGAAGATACCAAACGGCTTAAACCTCGCAGAGTTTGCAAACCTGAAACCAGAGCGCAATGGCAGGACACTGCTGTATGTCGGACGGCTGGAAGAGTATAAGGGTGTTCAGCATATAATCAGCGCCCTTCCACGATTAGAGGATTTTAAACTTGAGATTGTCGGGAAAGGACCTTATGAGAACAATCTGCGCGAACTGGCTGATAAACTCGACGTTTCAGAGCACATCGGATGGCAGAGCGACGTAACAAGAGAGGAACTGTTGCAGCACTATGCATCCGCAGACGTGTTCCTGATGCTCTCGACACATGAGGCGTACGGCATTACTGTGGCGGAAGCGCTTGCAGCAGGGACTCCATGTGTGGTGGCGAGGGGGAGCGCGCTTGCCGAGTTTGTGGATGGAGAGCGATGCATCGGAATCGCTGTGCCGATCGCAGTGGATAAACTGGTTGAGGCAATACGGCTACTGAAAAATGTCGAACAGCATTTTGGAGATATTCCAGTCCTTGACTGGAATGATGTCACAGATCGATTGATAAACGTGTATGGGGGGCTACAATGAATATCTGCCTAGTCGTACCATATTTCACACCCTATGTACGGGGAAATGAATACGGACTCGCGCAGAGTCTTGCCGATCTCGGGCACAATGTCACGATTGTCACTTCCACTGCAAAGGCACCGCGCGAGAAGGCGATTACCGCGGCGGCGCAGG
>DAOURL010000065.1 GCA_030625165.1 Methanosarcinales archaeon
GGTAACTACTCAGGTATGCTGATTGGTCTCCCGATTGCGATCCTGTATTTTCTGGCAAGAAAAATAACCGCGGAGGGCGCAGAGGAACGCAGAGCGTTTAACAGTTTTATTTCCCCTCCGCGTCCCTCCGCGTACTCTGCGGTTAAATTCCAGGTTTGGTTACAGTATTCCCCACGTCCCGGGTAGTTCCTGCATAGTGAAGTCCCCCGATAGTGGTTTTGGGTACCTGAGTAGTTACTACTAAAGAAATAAAATTACGTGGCTGCTACGGGAATAATTCTATGACTCGATTCCTGATCGAATCAATACTCAAGAACCTCGATCAGTAGCGCTCCCGCAATCCCAACCACCTGCGCCCGCACAGATCCGACCGACTGCGCTACCATCTGCCCGGTGCCGCCAAATAGCCGGTCCCGCACCATATCCCCGACGACATCGTCGTAACCGGGTTTGACCCTTAATACGGCAGACCCGGGAAGGATGTTTGTATCGGAGAGCACATAATCGAGATCCATGTCTGTGATGCCAATTATGGGGATGCCGAGCCGATAGAGGATGTCGCCGGCAATAGCGGTCGTATCATCCCCAACAGTGACCGCAAGATCCGCACCTTCGGAAAGTTCGAATGTGGATTCGGCATCGTGATCGATCAGCACAACCCGCAGATCGCCGCTCTTCTCTTTCGCGTCCACCCTGCCGATCCTCGCCTCATGTCGCGTCCGCCTGATCGAGCCGGTTCTCACAAGCGCGCTTTTAAGATCGATTCTTTCGAGTTTCTCGATGCCATGCTCCTTTATCCTTGTACCGACGATGTCCACGATCCGGCAATCGTCTACAACGATCTCGACATCTCTTGATACCGCGGTTCCAACAACGATCCCGTTTATCCGGATGGTCTCTCCAGGCATGACATTGTGGATGCGCCGGTGCATAAGTCCGTCATCGGTGCGCACCAGCTGGACATTCTGTGCTGGCGGCGGCGTCCGGATCGGAAGACCCATGATCTGGGCGATCGCTTCCGCCCACTCTGTCGCGCCAGTCCACGGGACAACCGCGCCGTTTCGCATCTGGCATTCGATCTGGATGATCGGCACCTCCGGCTTCGTACGCGATACAACGATCCTGCCAAATGCGATCCCGCTATCGATGGTTTTTCCGCGATTTAATAATATGACGGCATCGGTCCATGAAAGAGATTCGATTGTCGCGCTTGGGCGCATGTTTGTGCTGATATCGACCCGGTTCTCAAGAAAGGCATCGATGGCAGCGGCGCGCCCCATCGTCCCGCAAAGCATCGCTGTGATCGTGTAGTGCTCTGATAGCACATCCAGTACGTGGCGCGCACCGCCCGAGTCGATGACCTCAGGACCGTGGATAACGACTCCGATATCCGATTTCATCCACCGCTCTCACACAGTTCTGCTTCCAGTATCTGCTGAACATTGCTGATACTGTCCATTTTGCGCGCTTCCATTCTCTTCAGTTCCTCGAGTGTCAGTTCCTTGCCCCATTCCTTCTTTTCAAACTCTTCTCCAAGAACTTCGAGTGCGCTTGCTTTGTACCAGAGACCCGTGCTATCGACGCGTGCCCACAGTTCGTGGTCTCGCTCATCGATCCTTTTTACCTTGCCGACCGAGCCGGTACCGGCATATCGGACCGTGTCGCCGACTGCGATGCCATCGCCGTTTATACTATCTCCGTTCGTGCCATCTGAGTCCATATTTCTACATCCTTGATTTTCGCATATCAATCTTACTGAGGTCGATGTTCTGCAGTTGCACACCGTCCTTTACTCCGGTGATACGCATCCCACCAAACTCTTCCATTCCGCACAATACATCCTGCTCCGGGTGCGTCCCGGGCATGATGCCGCAATCGATGGTGGTCTCCTTGCCCGCCGACACAACCATCCTCAACCTGCCGGATGCAGGGTGATTCTTCGGAAGAACGATCAGCGGGGATCCGATCTCCCTTACGAGATACAACATGCACCTGATCCCCTCGATCATCCGCCCATCCGTGCCAAATCCGGATGCAACGAAGAGATCGTCCTCTTCTGTGAACAACACGATCTCATCATCCTCGGTTTCGATGAACCACTGACCAGCACCCGCTTTCACGATGCCGATCACGCTGTCCCTGCCGCAGAGATAGAGAATCTCATCGAAATCGATCGCGATCGTCCTGTCAAGATCAGCTGAGCTTTTTGACATTGCTCGATCTACATGAAGGGCACGTCACGCGTCTTCCGATCCCTTTGAATTTGTTGTTACAATCCAGGCATTCATACTCATCCGGGGTAAGCCTGCTCACATCAACATTGGTAACATCGCCAACACTGCACATGTTTTTGCCTCCTTTCGGTTTGTGTACCACTTGGGTGTCGGGGATTACTTATAACTTCCCCCACAGGGACTCCGGGGTTTTGGTCACCGCAACGCGAGATACCAAAGACCCGATCTTTTCCGCTATCGTGAGTTCGGTTCGGATGCACTGATCATTCCGAAAGGTTGAAATATGTATACTGCAAATAAACTATGCTTTTGGTGATTATATGGAGAAAAAAACGTCTTCTAACATAACAAGTACCACTATTGAGGATGACACAGGATATCAGAGCACGCTGGCATTCATCCTGCTCACTGATGTGGTCGATGGCAGGTCTATCTACGAAGATATGAACAGTCTCAGCGATAATGAGCTCAATGAGAAGATCAAGAATGTGATCAGGTACACATTCCGGAGACGGGTGCTGGATGAACTGTACGGCACAGAGGTCGGATCCGGCGATCTCACAGAGAGAGCGGAGGGGTTGTCAGACAAGCGGTGGAGTGCTGTTCTAAAGCGGTCAGATCTCAAATGGGACCAATATCGCAAGTATACGTATGAATTTGAAAGGGATAAATGCAAAGGATTCTTCACATCTGGCAAAGGGGCAGAAGTGGATATGTTCTTTGCGGAATACACAGACAAGGTGCATTCCGACAGCGGGGCATTGATATACACGAAGGATGGTAGAAAAATACCGCTCTCGTCCGGTCTTCTGCATCGGATCAATACGATCTTTGAGATAGGAGAGAAACCCGGGGTATCGCTCACCGAACGGATGAAGAAGACAAGTTTCGAGGAACATACGAAGCGTGCCGAACGCGACCTTTATGAGAAATAATTACATAAGGAGATATAATGAAACTGGAACTACAAAACATTGGTGGATTTGCAGGAGTCCATGAATTCGAACTTAAAAAAGGAATCAACCGCATCACTGCGCCGAATGCCAAAGGAAAATCGAGTTTGCTGCGGGGGATACAGTGTCTTGCCAGCGATAACGAAGATGTGTTTCGGGATACCTTAAACGACGATAGCGATACAGGTCACGTCAAACTTGGCGATGAGTATATACGCCACCTCAGGCGCGTAAATGATGCAGTGCAAGCAGATCCGAAGGATCACACATTCTTCGATGAGCTGGATCACGACTGGAGGAATGCGGAGAAGATCGCATTCTTCACACCGAAGAGCAGGGTAGTTCTTGAGATCGACCAGAACGCATTTGATGTGCTTCGGTTCGTCAACAGTATCAGTGGAGCCGAGGAAATTGAGTCTGATATCCGACGGAAAGAAGGCCAGTTAGAAGAGAAGAAGAGAGAGCTCGAGGAGTACATCGAAAATCTCACCACCGCCCAGAAACTTGATGCTGAGGTCGGGACGATGCGGGGCGAGATCCAGAAACTGCAAGGAGAGGTGCAGAAACTGGAAGGGGCGATCGAGAAAGAGACCGGGACGAGGGATCTCACAAAAGTTGGTGAAGACATCGCTGTTAAGAAGCAGCAGATTCTTGATCTTGAGGAGCGGATCAGAAGCCGTGCCGCAGAGGTGAAGCTGTATCAGAATCAATATGAGAAGGCTCGTGCACTGTATGAACGGCTCGATGAGGATATCGCCGATTTTGAACAGAGATCTGAAACTGAAAGCGTCGAAGAGTTTACTGAAAGGATCAACAAGCATGAACGGAAGAGAAAAGACCTGAAGATCGTGAAAGAGCTGCTCGATGATCTGCACGGAGTGATTGATAAAGCGTACAAGGTATTCAGCGATTCCGAGCGAGCACCACTACCAGAGAGTATACAAGATGAGCCAGCCCTCAACAGAGCAAACGCATTACTCGGAGCGCCGGGTGAATGTCCGGTATGCCGCGGCGGTGCAGATCGTAACACGCTCGATGAGAGGCGGAAGGAACTGCGCGAGAGCGCTACAGAACTTGCAAAGATGATGCGCGGCGAAGAAGAGGAGATGAAAGTCATAAAGACGGATCGCAGGGAACTTCAGGACCGGATCGAGGGAATCAATGCGAAGAGGCGGGAACGCGATACAGCAAAACGTAGTTCCAACGACCTTCTCAAAGAACTGGAGGACCGAAAAAATCTGAGTGATGGCGTTGCTGAGCAGATATCGGAGAAGGTTCACGAACGCGAAATTCTCGAACAGCACTATGATGCCGCCGCAAAGACGGTGCGTACCGAGAGCAGGGATCATCTCAATGAAGTTCGGAAGAAGGTTGGGGCTTATGAAAACGAGATCCGGAATAACCAGAATGAGATGGACCGGCTCACCCAGGAGATACCTGACTATACGATCGGAGAGTCGCTTGAGGACTACGCAAATAAGAAGCGGTTGGGACTCGATGATCTGCGGCTGAAGATCGAGGAACTGAAGGATGGGTGGGAACACGAGGTATTCGGAGCAGTGGATCTCTTCAATAAAAACATCAATGACATCTACAAGGAGATGGGATTCACAACCTTCCGCGACATCAAGATCACAAAGGAGATCACGCGGGGCAGGCTGACCTCGCTCGATGCGGTCGTGGAACATGCGAGCGGAAAGAAGCAGTCGCTCTCAAGTCTCAGTAAGGCGGAACAGTTGACGCTCGGTCTTGTCTTCCAGATATCTGCGAAGGAGAATTACATCCCCAATTTCCCGTTCTTCGTGATCGATGACAATATGAACACCTTTGACCCTGACCGGTCAAGGTCGATCATGGAGTACCTGTCAGACAAGGCAGAATATGTCCTCGTCTCAAGACCTGTGCCTCCAAGCGAGCAGGGGGATCTTTCGATCGAGTACGGTTTTAATTAAAGACGGTTTCGGAGGCAATCCCCGGAGAGATTCGGGGATACTGTTTTTATTTTTGTAACTACTCAGGTACATAAAACACTATCATGCGACTTCGCTATATCGGCACTGCTTGACCCGGAACACAACCTGATCCAAACAGGGAATTTAACCGCAGAGTACGCGGAGGGACGCGGAGGGGGATAAGCGGTTAACCACTCTGCGTTACTCTGCGCCCTCCGCGGTTATTTTTCTTGCCAGAAAGTACATGATCGCAATCGGGCGACCAATCAACATACCTGAGTAGTTACACTTATTCATTGTATGGAACACTTAAGTAATTTTCGAACGTCTGCTTCATCGAGAGTGTCAAGACCCGGCACACCTCCGGCAATAGCAAGAAACAACGCCCCACAACAGAAATCGCCGGATTTTTCGGTAGTGTCCTAAGATGGACGCAGATTACCAGTCTTTTGTACCGCTGTACCACACGCCATTCGTACTCACGTTGAAGGAATCTGCCACGTTACCGCCAAAAAAAGAAAACAGTGAAGGGAAGTGCTCCCTTCGTTCGTCATCGCCTGTGCTGCCGCCTACTCTCTGCGCCGCATCATCGCGTAAGCGACTGCAAGCATCCCTGCGATCACGAATACCGCGGTGAACCCGGGCGCATCCTTCTTCGCATCCCCTTCCGTCGTGCCTTCCGCCGCCGGTGTAGTCGCCTCTGCCACCGCGGGTTTCTTCGTCGGTGCTGGCGTCACCTTATCGCCCGGCGGCGCATCTGTCGCGGTTGCTGTCGCCGATGGCGTTGGTGCTTTCGTTGCGGTCACGGTCGGCGTCGGAGTCTCGTGCCATCCTGGCGGGTATGTGCCGTCACCACCGCTTCCGCCGCTCGATGTTTGCCATGCTGCAACGATCACACCAGTTGCTGTTGCCAGATCATTTCCTGCCAGATCTGTTATCGTGCCGTTTGTGGCGCTGGCGTTATATGTGACATTAACACCCGTGGCAATTGAGCCACTGATATCTGCTACTGTCAATACCACCAGATTAGCTGAACCACCTGCGGCTATCGCACTTACTGCGTAGGTCGTTTCCAGATCGCCATTCTTGGCAACGATGAAACCACCATCAGCACTACCAAGAGTCTTTACAGCTTCACTCATCGTAACGGTGATATGCGTATTATCAACTCTTTCCGCACTGCTCATTGTTGGTGCAATGTCATCTACCGTAGCATTGGTTGTATCCGAGGTTATAGTGGAGCCACTGCTGTTAGTGGCGTTAACAGCGACATTCTTGTTTGTGCCGTTAATGGATCCTGCAACAATCGAGTATGTTGCTGTCCATGTATTAGTGTCATTAACGGCCGTCACTGCAGCGCCTCCACCGAATTCTGTGAAATTAACCGTAACATCATCTACATCAGTATTATTGTCGCCTGTTGCTGTGTTATTCCAAGTGGCTGTGACTGTGTCACCTATTATGTAGACACCGCCTGTACCATTTGCGCCTGATATATAAATATATTCATCAGACACGGTTGGCCCAGCAGCGCTCGCGTGTCCCATCATCACGACAGCGACCATCGCGATCATCATTATCATTCTACTATTCATGTCTTAATCCTCCTTTATTGTGTTATCAGATTTATCGTAACGCCCCTCTCTCGAAGCGTGCCCTTGCCCCATATCGTTCGTCAGCGCAAGTTCCAAACCGAGACAGTCCGGATGCCGACCAGAAGCGAAAGCTGCCGCAGATATTGCGCCCATCAGCAGAACCGCTGCCAGACACCTGCCGGCGCAATCCTGACATGCCGTATACGTCAAGTGACATCACAGACGTCACACCGTTCCCGCCACAGCTGCACATTACGCCTACCATCCTACTGCTTCCTCCCCTTGTTTCGGGGAATTGCTTTGCGTGTCCTCCACACCTATTTAGGCAGACGCGCAAAATCCGGTGGTTTCTGCCAAACCCCCATGATTGGATGTGTTTTTTTGCACAATTGTATATAAAGTTATGGTTAATCATGGGGGAGGTGTAACCACCCTTAATGTCGATATGCTACAGTGAGCGGTAGTAGTAACGGCTCTTCTCGGCTGCTGCCGCCGAAAAAAGAAAAACAGTGAAGGGATCGCTCCCTTCGTTCGTCATCGCCTGTGCTGCCGCCTACTCTCTGCGCCTTATCCCCAATCACGCATCTACTCAAGACCCAAGCAGCCACTTCCAGATAGGGATGTATGTTATCCCGCGGTCAGATTTGTCAACATTCCTTGTAAGCAGGATCAGTTCTGAAACCCTTTCCCCAAAGTTCTCTTTAAATTCAAGCAATGCTTTAATCTCCCTTTCATCTATAACCTCAGTGTAGGTGACATTAACTCCCATCAGCGTATTATCCCGCCTATTTACAACAAAATCAACCTCTCTGCGACCTTTCCAGTAATATACATCAAAGTTTCTTCTTTTCAGTTCAATGAAGATACTATTTTCCGCAAGTTCGCCTTCATCAGATGAGAATTTAAAGGACGCCGCATTCCGAAGACCATTGTCAATACAATATATTTTTCTTGGTTTCTGGATTGCAAGTGAAGTTTTTAGGGAATATGAGAAGAAGTTCAGTTGATATATGAGGTATGCCTGCTCCAAATATAAGAGATATTCCTTTATACTGCTTACAGACAGCCCTATCGCTTTTGACATCTTCGTGTAGCTTAACAGTGCCGAGATATTTGTGAGGGAATAGTTCGCCAGATCTATCAATTTTGAACTTTCCCTTATTTTTTTACTGACTATGATATCCCGCAACAGGATGCTGTCGAAATATTCATTCAGACGCATAAGATTTATATCCGCATCATCTTCCAGGACAACCTCGGGAAAACCGCCGCTGTTCAGGTAATTCAAAAAATGGTGAATCACTTCACTTCTTTGTACATCCGCATCTTTAAGCTCGAATTCAACAAATCCCAGATATTCCTTGAATGATAACGGATAAATGGTCTTTGAGATAATCCTGCCAGTTAGCAGTCTTGACAGTTTATCAGAAAGCATCGTACTGTTTGATCCGGTTATTACAAACTTGATATCAGTGTCATAGAGGTCGTAATATTTCTTTAGCCACGTTTCCCAGTTTTCTATGTTCTGTATCTCGTCTAAAAATATGTACTTCCGACCGGCGGGATTGTTTATCTCGATGTAGTTCTCGAATATCCTGTCAAGTATGCCGATGCTTTTGTCTTCGAACGGTTCATCCAGATTGAAATACAGTATATTTGTCGGATCAATCCCGTTCTCGATCAGGTGGTCCATTAGCTGGTATAGTACTGTCGACTTTCCGCACCTGCGTACACCGGTTATGCAGATGATCTCCTTTATGTTCAGCAGCTTTGCAATACCGTCGAGTGTTTCAGGTCTTGCAATACGTGTTTTTGATTCAGGGACCCTGCCGTATAGCCACCACGGATTCCATCGTTTTATTATCTCCTTCATGACACTACATCTGACATTCAGCTAAATAAAACCTTCTGTTATGATGGAAGGTTTGATGTGAAAATACATCATCGTACTGGAGGGTTACATTTGAGGGTCGAAGAAAGTGATGAGACGTTTTCATAATTTCCAGCGGTATCCACAAATCCGAATACACCCAATCATTGGAAAGAAACGGTTCTCCCTTCGATGACCTGACCAGGCTCGCTGCAACCACGAAGGATATGCGCAAGTTTGAACGGAAACTGGACCCGGATGGCGCGAGGTTTCAGGGTGAGGCTGCGCACATGCCTGCCGTCGCCCTGCAGATGCACGGACTATCGATATCCTGTTTCGCATAGACACAGTCCGAACCTTTTAGTGAAATCGATGGATTCTGTGGCAACCACAAACATGTAATTCGCGATACCCCTCAGCATTCGTGATGTTATCCTGAATGCACACGTTCAAATAAATATCACGAATCCCCGATCCACTGGATTTTTAAACATTGCCCATCCGCAGTAACCCTGCTATACGCTGCTTAACTTCGTAGAACGCATCATCAAACACGGGGAGTGCCTTGATCTGGTGTCGAAGCGAGTTTGTCCACGCATCTGCGAAGTTATCTCTTCGGTCTTCGAGAGATTGGACGTCGATCTCCACATCTTTAATCATACATTTCTTGTATAATATATTTAATACTTTTCCATTATCGACCTCGTTATAAAGGTGCCACACATCGTATAGGTCTCTCGGTCGTGTCCTCTCGAAGAGAGCCCTTATCTTCTCAGCCACGATCTCGTCCAAGGAATACGCCCGTATCCGGGCATGGAAATCATCAGAATATGGATGGATTATCTTCCTTTTCTCCAGAGGCAATAGAACCGCCTCTCTTTCGGATGCTGTCAGGTCCAGTTTTATTTTTATCGGATTTCCAGCACTCCGCAGAATTCGGAAATAAACATTTACCACAAAACCGTTGATGTTCTCTTCGATTGAAATCTCTTCAATAAAGTTGATACCGCTTGTTTCCTTCGCTCCAAGAACCGCATTTTCTATCGAGTCATTCAACGCGGCGCTATCCATTTTTTCGAGAAGAGTGAAATCAAGATCATCGGAAAACCTGTAATTTTCGATATAAACTTTTCTTATACCGGTTCCCCCCTTGAGAGCCATGTTCATCGAAGCGAGATTCCCTAACAGCCAGTTCTGTGCATAATCCCGCTCTATCGTCGTCTCAGGAACTCCCAGTTCTCTTGCCCTGCTCCGGATATCCCTTGCAGAGATCATCCCAACCCCTCCAGCATGTCCTCATCAAGATTTATGACCAGCTTCCATCTTGCATTTTTTAAGCCTTTGTTTGGTATGGTTGGATCAAGTAACAGGTAGTTCCGCGTTTCAACGGTCGGAAGATCGATGTCAATCCCCAATCGATCGCAGAGATAGCCCAGCCGCCGCACCACGCCCGAGTTTCCGATGCCTGTCGCGTACTCCGATAATTTCTCCCAGTCCAACCCCTGATCTCCCAAAGCCTTGACAACCTCCACCACGCCGCCGCAGTATTGAGGTTTATCAAGACAGTCCACAATCGTTTTTTCTTTATCCGTTATATTAACCTCTGATTCTTCGATCCATTCTCGTCTAATCCCGAATACTTTGTCGCTTTTCACCCTGACGATCCGGTATCGAACTCCAAAAACCTCAATTTCCTTTTTTTTCTTTCTCGAAGTCGTCTGGATAAAGACGGTGGCCGGTATCTGCTCGGTCAGCCCATAAAAATGCAATGCGCTCCAGTAAGCGATGCAGTACGGCTCAACCAGCAAAGAACCAATTATAAATTCATGTGACGTGTATCTTCCCTTCTCTGCACCAAGCGGGATAATCAGGTATTTGCCCTTTTCGATTCGCTCAATCCATCCCCTTCTTTCCAATCTGGATAAAATGACCCACAAAACACTTCTATCGATATTACACGTCTCTAAAGCGTCTTCCACTGTAAAGACGTCTCCTCTTTTCGATAATCTATCGAGGATGTCAATTCTCATTTAGGTGCACCATCCTTAACGTTTATGTTCTGTTTGGTGTATGGAATTGAGAGTATATATCTCTTTTCATCGGGGTGGCTGTGGTCTTGAATGGAACGAATTCCCCCATCTATCACATCATCGCGTAAGCGATTGCAAGCATCCCTGATCCGGACACCACACGGCGATGGCACATAGTCGTCCGCAAGAGTTATATATTACCGAACATAGCACACAACCAGATTACTCAGTCGGAGAATAATACCATGAAACTACCTGTGGTCGAACTTCCAGACATTCAGGCAACCCGTCCTGCAATCCCGATTAACCTGACGCGCGTCGGCGTGACCGATGTCAAGAAACTGATCGAGATTGCGCGTGAGGGTAAACGCCCGATCGTGCTCATCGCACGGTTCAACATCTTCGTGGACCTGCCGCCTGACCGCAAAGGTGCGAACCTCTCAAGGAACTTCGAGACGATCGATGAGGTTCTGGAGGAGGCGGTCGAGGCGCCGGTGTACGAGATAGAGGAGCTTTGCGGAGTTGTCGCACGCCGCCTCCTGACCAAGCACGAGTACGCGTCCCGCGCCGAGGTGCAGATGAACAGCGAATATGTGGTCAAGCGGGTGACTCCTGTGACAGAGATGCACTGCCAGGGCGTGGCTAACATCTTCGCAGAGGCGATCGCCACACGATCCGGAGACGACGGCGATATCACGGTTCGGAAACTCGTTGGCGCAGAGGTTCTCGGGATGACCGCATGTCCCTGTGCGCAGGAGATCATGCATGACCGCGCCAGACAGGAGTTGTGCGATCTCGGAGTTCCTGATGCCACGATTGCACAGTTCTTGAGCAGGGTTCCGATGGCGACCCACAACCAGCGCGGACGCGGAACCATCTCCATCGAGGTGCATGACGGATACGACGTCTCGCTTGAGAAACTGATCGACATCACCGAGAACTCGATGAGTTCTGCGATCTTCGAACTGCTCAAGCGATCTGACGAGGCGTCAGTGGTCGATACCGCACACAGGAACCCGAAGTTTGTTGAGGACTGTGTCCGGACGATGGCTCATTCGATCGTGAAGGAGTTTCCGTATCTGCCAGACGACTCCATGATCTCGATCAAGCAGATCAATGAGGAGAGCATCCACCAGCACAATGCCTGTGCCGAGCGGTGTGCCACACTCGGGGAACTGCGGACAGAACTGGCTGGAGTGATGCCGCTAATGGACCAGAGCGCCTGAATCTGAATACCATCCGTTCTTGGGCTGGGCCGCGTCACGGCGACAGCGGAGGCGTCAGAAGTCCACAGGTCTCAGGAAGACCAAACATCAGGTTCATGTTCTGGATCGCTTGCCCTGACGCGCCTTTCACGAGGTTGTCGATTGCGGAGACCACGACAACGCGATTCCCACCGCATG
>DAOURL010000039.1 GCA_030625165.1 Methanosarcinales archaeon
CCGCAGAGTACGCAGAGGGGCGCGGAGGTGGAATAAATGGTTAAATGCTCTGCGTTCCTCTGCGCCCTCTGCGGTTATTTTTCTTGCCAGAAATTACAGGATCGCAATCAGGAGACCAATCAGTATACCTGAGTAGTTACAAGATTAGATTAGTTAAATCCGTGTAATCCGAGTTAATCTGTGGCTAAAAACTTTTATCAGCCACAGATTACACAGATGAACACAGATTACAGGTCGTTTGTACCGTGGTATTAGTTTAAAGACTCCATACGATATTGAGCCTGTACCAACTATTTACTCCCCACAGTTCCCCACCCCAACCACGCCCACATTGATCCCTATCCCGCTCTTCTCAGCATAATCGCTGATCCGCTTCATCGCGTGCTCGACCATGCTGCCCGATCCCTTTCTCGTTCACCCCCACGATTGCCTGTCCGCGAGTGACAGATGTGCAGCACTGCAAGAACCCTGCTACTCACCAGTCCCATTCTCAGGCATATATATCACCTCTCCGGTCTCAAGCCGGTACGCGGTCCCGATCTTTGATCCCTGGCCACCCATGAGCTGCTCGGTCATATTCATAACCTTTATCGTCTCCTTATCCTTGATTATCACCTGCATATTCGGGTCTCCCGGGTTCTTGACAATTGTTACGCTCGCATCAGCGTCAAGCAGTTCCGGCACGTTGTAGGAGACAACGAGCGCAACAAGGAGCGCGACAGCAAAGACCATCGCGGCATCAAAGAGGTTTGCAACGCCACCCAGTGGATCCTCCTCATCGTCCAGAACGATCCGCTTCCGGGTTGATCTCACTTCAATACCTCCACAACGTACTCCATGTCGCTTAAGTCCTGCATGTACCACTTCTTCTTGATTAAGAGGATGCTGTAAGCCACCCCGCCAGCCAGAAGACCGAGAACCGTTGTTGCAAATGCGATGACAAGGTTTGCTGCAAGTTGCTGGATGTTTCCTGATGATAACCCCATCAGCGCAGGACCCATCGGGATCAGCGTCCCCATAAGCCCTAACATCGGACCAACCCGCGCCACCAGCCTCGCCTGCATCAGTTCATCGGCAATCTTCAGTTCGTAGTCCTGAAGCAGCTTCTCTGCCTCAACCGGAAAATTTCCTGCACCGAGAATCTCTGAGATCTCTTTTATGAACTTCTTTAAGAGATCGTTCGATCCACTAACCGTGAGTACTGCTGCCGCCCCGTTTGGATCACCATTCTCAATCTTCGCCCTCGCATCCCTGCAGCCCGCCTTGAGCCTTTTCGCGTCCCTGTTTCTCGATGTGTACTCGGATATGAACTGCCCTGTCGAGACAAACGACCATGCGATCAGTCCGAGCAGGATGATTACCACCGGATAGAGCAGCGTATTCGAGATCATAAACATCGTTCCAAACATTCCTGAAGATATGTCCATTTTATTCTCCTTTCAGTATTTTAATTCCTTAGAATCACTCAATCACTTAATCAATCACGCAATCACTCACTCATTCGACCGTCTGTACCTGTACCCTGCGAAGCCGATTATACCGAGCGCAGCCATCAGCGCAAGCGAGAGGAGCGTCTCGCCCACATCCATCTGGATGCCGGGCATCGGAACCGTCTGAGCCTGCATGTATGCGGGGATTATGAGCGGCGAGAGCAGGTAGAATAGCCCGAAGAGTATCATCGCTGTTCCAAGCGCTGACGGGTCCCTGCATCCGAATCTCCTTGCGAGAAACGCAATCGAGAAGGCGGATAAGCAGATGCCTGCAAAGAAGACCACGCCCACTATTGCGCCGATCACGATGTTGCTTTTATCAATCGCACCTGCAAGAACAGTACACGCAAGAAAGAGCGCGACCATGCAGACAGGACACGGAAGAGAGAGCCAGAGAAACGTCTTTCTCGAGATGTCGCACCCGCAGGATATCCATTTCCTCTTTGTGTGGACTCCGAAGTAGAGCAGTCCGGCTGCGATGATGAGATGCATCGCAACGCCGGCTGCAAGGATGTTCTGCGTCAGATCGAGCGGGATAACCCCGACAAGGTAGCCCATGACAATCGAGACCACGAGATAGACGGTCGCAAGATATGCGACCTCCTTCCATCTCAGGCTCGCGAAACCGCAGCCAAGCCCGGTCTTAAGAGCCAGGACTGCAACTCCGATCAGAACGCCGAATGCGACTAAGTTGGTTGTGTCTGTCATAATCCTCCGGCTATCTCCGTTTAAGCCACAACCCTGAGCCGATCAGTCCGAGAATTGCGATCAACGCAACGATCGCCATCAGCGGTGCACCTGATATCGGCAGCGAGGATGATGTCTGCATCTCGGTCATCACCTGTCCTTCGACCTTGTCAGCAGCGTCACTGAGTTTACTGGTCTCCGATTGCGTCTCCGGCACCACATCCCCGGTTATCCCGACGCCTGTTGACGAAGAGGAAGATGAAGAAGACGTGTCTGTCTGATTTGTTGCACCTTCGTCTGCCGTATTCCAGCCCGGCGGATATGTGCCGCTTCCGCTACTGCTACTACTGCTACTACTGCTGCTACTGCTGCTACTGCTCTGATACTCGGGTTTTGCGCCCGGTTCAAGCAGCCCCTTAACATAAGAATCGATCAACGGATTTCCGCAGCAGACGATGCAACAGCAGGGTCCGTACTTCTCGACCGATTGCTGGTACTCCTGTGCAAGAGCTGATTTTATCTCATCGGATGGATTCCAGTACGGATTTCCTTCGGAATCAAGCATCCTTGTCGACTCAATCATCCGTGCCATCATCTCCTGGCGTGCCCACGCATTGTTCTCATTGAACCAGTCCTTTAGCCCCAGATCGTACTCGTCCTGTATATAGATCGAATACATCGTATCCCACATCTCATCGGTTATGAGATCGGGATTTGTGACCTGCCAGCCCCAGAGGTTTGACATGATCTCAGACATCGATCCTGCACCTGCGTAGCCATGCTCCTTCATGCCCTTGATCCAGAGTTCGTTGTAGTATGTCGAACGCAGATCCCGCATCAGGACGTGCTGCAGCGTCTCCAGTTCTGCGCCGCCCGGGTTCCTCAAGTTGTTTATGTACATATCAGGCGACTCGCCGGATACGCTCCGGATCGCCATGCTCAAGCCCCCGAAGAACTCGAAGGTGTGATCGATTCCAAGCACGCTGTGGGAGTGCGATGTCCAGCTGAAGACCGCAACCTCGATCCCATCGAGATTCTGCCTGAAGAGATCGACATACTGCTCGCCCCAGATCGTGTCGCCGTAGACATTAGCCATATTCCTGATGTAGAGGTCTGCTATCGTTTCTTCGCTGTCCCATGTGCCGGTTCCGGCGATTGCTGATGTGAGTCCGCCGATCCCCCAGACGCCTTCAGGAGGTCCGAAGACCCGGATCAACGAGAGTTTACGCGCCTGTTCTTCGGTGTAAGTGTCGTTCTGCCCGATTAACCAGTCGTATGTCGCTTGGGTGCCCTCATTGACAAAGTTCCTGTGATGCGGTGAATCATCCGCTTCAGATGCTAAGCGAACCGCTTTGTTGATCAGCTCGATCTGGCGGGGCCAATTCTCCCGGTATATGCCACTCATCGTGACAACGACATCGATTCTCGGCCTCCCGAGCTTTTCTGTTGGTATGAGTCTGACATCGTGGATGTTGTTGCTCCTATCCCAGACCGGCTCCACACCCAGCAGATAGAAGATCTCGGACTCAAGCACGCCCAAATCCTTCATCGTATTGGACGAGAACATGACAAATCCGACCTTCTTCGGATAGCTCTCGTCGGTTCCGTTATAGTAGTTTGAGAGCAACTGGTCGATCAGTTCGCACCCGACCACCCACGCAGCCTCGGTTGGTACGATGTTCGGATCGAAACCATAGAAGTTCCTGCCGGTCGGCAGCACATCCGGGTTCCTGATCGGATCGTTGCTCGGTCCGGGCATGATATACCGCCCTTCGAGCGCGTCAAGCGTCTTTGGTACCTCGATCTCGCAGCCCCGGAGATTATCTGCGTACTCGATTGCGAGGTTTAAGAAGTCTGTGAGTGGCGTCTCTGCTGCCTCTTCACCCGACATCTCCATTCTCAGGACGACTGTCGAGTTATCCATAGTCTTCACATCTCCACCCATGCCGTACGCAAGCGTCCGCCCGGAGATCGTCAAACTGCCTGACACGTCGCTTGAATCAACGGTTGCATTCACAATATCTTGCGCATCATCCTCGCTTCCGAACCCCAGCCACACGTCGAGCCCGTCCAGATGTTCTCCTGCACTCACGCTTGTGTTGTTGCTTCCGGTAAACCATGTTCCGCCCATCGCGGGTGTGTAGTATGCCGCATCGATTGTGTAATTCCCGGCAGGAAGGTTTTGGAAAGTGTAGTTCCCGTTCTCGTCAGAGATCGTCTTCGCAACCACCACGTTTCCTGATTCCGGATCGGTTGCGTTCTCTGACCACCCGATCACAGCCTTCTGCGCCTCATCAGGAGTTGTTCCGTTTATGATAACCTCCCGGATGAGCATTTTCGTCTGGTTATCAGTGATTCCTGTGGTCTCGATGTACTCCCTGAAATCATACCCGAGAATCGATCTGGTCATATCCACGAGACTATCGTCTGACAGCGGCTTTCCCATGATGTGCAAGCCGTAAGGCATGTACGTCATCTTGATCTCAAGGAGATAGTCATGCACCTCCTCGAGAAACTCCTCAAAATCGTCGTCATTTGATTCCGCAATCTCGGTCAGGTTAACATTCAGATCATAATCGAGATTCAGGTCGCGGCACATATCGATTATCTGCGCCCTGTACACACCCTTGAGCGTGCCGTTCTCTTCCTGCTCGTAGAGCGGTATCGTCTGCTCAAGGTTCGAGAGATTCCCGTAGAGTCCCGCTGCAACGATAACCGGCGTCAGGTGGTCGATCATAACCGCACTGCCCCGCCTCTTCGCAACGATTCCTTCGCCGACCCCTTCCACTTCATAAGGATACACGACAGGCATATCCTGAATCAGTATTGCGGGCCAGCAGTCCTCTACTGACAAGCCAACGCCTTTTCCGGGCAGCCATTCCTGTGTTCCGTGCCTTCCCACCGAAACGATGGCATCAGCCTCATAGACGTGATTTAGCCAGTAGTAGAATGCGATGTACTGATGCGTCGGCGGAACTGACTGGTCGTGATAGAGCGCAGTCATATTCTGCTCTGCCCCGCGCGATGGTTGCGGCGCAATCAGGATGTTTCCAAGCGTTATCTTCGGGATCACGAGGTATTTTCCGGATTCGTTCTCGTAGACCATGATTCTGCCCGGAGGCTCGCCCCACCGCGCTACTACCTCGCCTCTCTTCTTTTCAGATAGCGTGTTGTTGAACCATGTTTGATACTCCTCTTCCGGAATAAGCGCAACATCGTAGTTCTCCGCGACATTTTTGATCTGGTCAGGAACCCATACCCCGATATTCCGTCCTTGCGAGAGCACCAGTCGAAGGAGTTCCCTATCAGTCGGTATCTCACCGCCGAGCATGTAGCCCCGTTTCGAATCATTCATCGCATGAAGGATGTTAACGATGCTTGGCGCAACATCGAGGTTTGCTGCGGCAAGAGCACTGCCGTTTCCAACGGAGTGGTGATAGTAGAGAATCGCAACCCTCTTCTCGCTGTTATCTATGTGGCGCAGACTGCCCCACGAGAGCGCACGATCGACAGCCCACTTTACCTGATAGTCGATAGGCTCAATGATCTCGACGTTGTATGTCGCATTATACACCCTTCCTCCGACGACGATGAACTCGATCTCGCCTGCAATCTCCATCACAGGGATCTGAATATTGAAGTAACCGTCCTTTCCGGTTGTCTCGTTCTCCCACGCTTCAACTGTAGTGTAGAGTTCGATGCATTTCAGGACCGGAACATCCATCGCTTCGAGATACTCCCGCTTCTTAACCATCACCGTGAGCGGACCCATCCCAAGCCCGAGGTCGATCATGACATCGACGGCAGACTCGTTGCCACCCATAAACATCATGGTCAGGTTCTCTTCAAAGAGCAGGAATGGCTGGAATGCCGGAATCACGTTCGCTCCCCGCGCCTCTGCACCCCTGATGAGTGCGTTCACAACACCGATCTCGCCGGTCCCTTCCCGCGACTTCCAGAATACGATCCCCATTGTCAGGTTATCAGGATTATAGACATGATGATCCCCGGCATCCTCGCTGTACCACTCGAGATACGCAGTTAAGTTCTCAAAGATTCGGTCCGCATCCGGATGATAGATTCCGTCATCAGGGGTGACCTCAGGTTCTTCGATCAGACCGGAAAGCCCGCAGAACTCGCAACCAAGATAGAACAGAAGCTGTTCCATGTTCCTTTCGTTGCGGCTCTCCCAGTACTCCATGATGTACGGATGCTCGGTTAGATTGACGTTTGTCAGGTGGTCAGGATATGTGCAGATCACTGTAACGCCGCTCTCATTTGCAGCCTCAATCAGCGGCACGAGCACGTCCTGAATCGATTTTGTTGTCAGGTGCGATGCAAAGATCACATCATACGTCGTCAGATTGAGGTCGGGGGGAAGTGTGTGACTGTCGTACACGCTTATATTCAGACCGATCCCATCTGCGGTTTTTCTGGCTAAGAAGACATCACCTGCCGATTGCAGGAAGAACACCATCTTTGGATCCCTGTTCACGCTTCCGAGATTCCCGTCTCCGGTGTAGCTCGTGATTGTGACGAGAGCAGAGTCTCCGGCAGGGATGTTATGCACCCTGCCAGCGATTGATCCGGTGCCATAAGAGCCGCCTGAATTGTTGTATGTCGCGTTTCTGACAGCGTTTGCAGTCTCATTGTCTGCGGTATCGTTTAACCATATCCCAAGATCGCTTATGTGCGCTCCTGCACCCATTTCCACGCTGATATTTCCGATCGCATCTCCGGAGATCGCTGTTATCGTGTAGCTGCCTTCGGGCAGGTTGGTAAAGATGAAGCCTCCGTCCGCATCGGTTGTTGTGTTTGGTGCCGGCACGACCGGTACGCCCGCAGGCTGCAGATCGTCATCACAATCGTTATCGTCACCGCCATCACCACCGTCACCGCCAGAGCCGTCGTCTCCGGGCTCATCCATCTTCGCCAGGACGGCAGTTGCGCCTGCCATCACAGTCGTCGCGCCACCCATGCCGTGTGCGAGCGTCTGCCCAGAGATCGTTGAGGTGCCAGCCATGCCACTTAGATTTACTGTCGCATTCACGATATCAAGTGCATCTGCCGCGTCTCCGAAGGAGAGCCACACCGCAGTTCCTGTGAGATCCTCGCAATCGCCCAAACTGGCGTTCGTGCTTCCGGTGAACCATGTGCCACCCATCTCGGGTGTGTAGTATGCTACATTGATCGTGTAATTTCCGGCAATGAGATTGGAAAACGTGTAGTTTCCGTTCTCATCCGAGGTTGTTTTCGCAATCACGGTCATGTTCTCGGGTTGTGCGGCTGCGGGCAGTGCCACAATCGAGAACGCCACGATAAGCGCTGCAACCATCAGTATGGATGTTATGCCGCGGTTTCGCGCATCTTTTTTCGCCGTGCAAAGAAGCATATCGCCGCCCCTCGCCCGAAGGGGCGTTTTTACGCGGTGTTTTGTGAAAAAATCGTTTTTCATCTTTAGTCCTCAGCGCTACTCCGCATGTAAGATCATGAGAGAGTCCAGCGATGTGACTGCACAATCCCCATTCATGTCGCCTGCCATCTCCGGTTCGCGGCTCCCGGTGCTCATCCCAAGGGCTATGAGCGCATCTGTCGACGTGAGACGACCGTCACAATCGAGATCGCCTTTGAGGTAGCTGCTTATGATGACCGTTGCATTCGTCATCGCCACCACCTCGCCCCCCATCTTATGTGCGAGCGTCTGCCCTGAGATCGTTGAGGTGCCTGTTAAGCTGCTCGAATCGATGCTTGCGTTTCGTATATTGTTTGCATCTTCCTCGCTTCCGAAGGTCAGCCATACCGCAACGTCACTTTCAGCAGTTCCATCGCCCACACTGGTATACGTCCGTCCTGTGAACCATTTGCCACCCATCGCAGGTGTGTAGTACGCCACGGATATGACGTAATCCCCGGCGGGGAGATTAGAGAACGTGTAGTTTCCATTCTCATCCGAGGTCGTATTCGCAAGTGCGGTAATGCTTCCGGATTCTGCGGTCGCTGACAGCGACGCAATCGATAGCGCAATTACCAGTGCTATAATCAGCAGATATACGGTATTGTTTCTTTTCATTTGATTTTTCCTATGTTTTCGAGTGCACCGCGTTAGAACGCATGTTCGTCGGCGGTGAAACATCTTTCAAGTCATCGCATGTTAGGTACTCAATAAGATTGCCCTAATAAAGTTAGGTTTTTTGATTAAAAACCTAAAACCGGGGGCTATCTCCGTTTGAGCCACAACCCTGAGCCGATCAGTCCGAGAATTGCGATCAACGCAACGATCGCCATCAGCGGTGCACCTGATATCGGCAGCGAGGATGATGTCTGCATCTCGGTCATCACCTGTCCTTCGACCTTGTCAGCAGCAGCACTGGCGTCACTCGATTGACTGGTTTCCGATGGCGGTTCCACCATCGCCTCCCCGGTTGTTCCAACACCTGTTGACGATTCTGATGGTGTCGTCTGGTTCGCGGTTCCTTCTGAAGGTTCGGGCGGGTATGTGCCGTCCCTGTTGCCACTGCGGTCATGAGGCTCATAATATACCTCGCTGCCCTGTGGAGATTCCGAATATGCCTTTGTCATATCCTTCGTGTATGTGTCAAGCAGCGGATTTCCGCAGCAGACCATGCAGCAGCAGGGACCATACTTCTCGACCGATTGTTGATATTCTGTAGCAAGCGCTGCTTTTATCTCATCCGATGGCTCCCAGAAGTCCTTCCGTGCAGCTTCGAGCATCCTTGCCATCATCTCCTGGCGTGCCCATGGGCTGTTCTCGTCAAACCAGTCCCTGGTTCCAAGATCGTATTTATCCAGGATATACACCTCGTACGCCTCGTTCCAGTCGGCAGCATCAACAAATCGCGTATCCACAACATCCCAGCCAAAGAGGTTTGCCAGATGGTCTGAAAGCGTCCCTGCTCCGGCATAACCATGCTCCATCATGCCCCTGATGTAATTCGGATTTAACATGCGTGTCCGCATCTCCATGTTTATGAATTCGCCCAATGTCTGCATCTGTGGATTGCCGGCATCCCTTGCATTCGTTATCCACATCTCAGGGCGCTCGCCCTCGCTCACGCGGGCAATCGCCAGACTCAAACCCCCGAAGTACTGGAACGGATCATCACCGTCCAGAACGCCGTAGAGATTGCTGCTCCGCACAAAGACTGCGATATCGGTGTCCTTTATGGCTGCTTTGAAGACATCCACGCCAGAGATGAGTGGACTTGTGTACATCTCACCATCGATGTACACATTTCCCGAACGCTCGATGAATTGATCCGCAATCCGGTCTGTATTCTCCCACGTATCGCTTGCCCATGCCGCATCCGCAATTCTCACGCCGTAATCCCCCTCAGGCGGTCCGAACAGTCGCGACATCGACAATTTCTCGGCTTCTTCCTCATCCACGGTCACATTCATGGACTCCATCAGTTCCATGTAGTACGCCTTCAGCTCGAGGGAGTGCTTCCGTACGTAGTTCCGATCTTCGCTTTCGTTCAACTGCGAGACGATCCTGACCGCGTCGTCAAGCAGATCCATCTGCCATGGGAACTGATCCCGGTGCAAGCCGGAACTGTGACCGATGATATCGATTCTCGGACGTGTGATCACTGTTCCGTCGGTAAGTCGCAGTGTCATCTCGGACTCGTTCATGATGTGCAGATTCTCCACTTTGGGCTTGGTGTAATAGAGAATCCTGCCATCACTCCGCCATATCGGTTCAACGCCCATGAGGTAGAGCATCTGGGAGTGTGGAATGCCGTGATTGCGCATCGTTTCTATCCCCCAGAGGACGAATGCGACCTTTTCAGGGAATTTTCCGTTCCGCTCATAGTAATCCACAAGAAGCGCATCCATCGTCTCTTTTCCGATCGCATAAGCCTCCTCTGTGGGAATCGTCCTCGGATCAAACGAATAGAAATTTTTCCCGGTCGGCAGAACATCAGGTGTCCTCAAGACGTCCCCGCCGACTGACGGCATGACGTATTTTGCACTAAGCGCGTCCAGAAGACTCTTTATCTCATTTGGGGATGACGCGAGGATGTTCTGGTAATATTCCTTTGCTATCTCCAGATCCGCGGAAACATCCGGAGACGAACCACCAAGAATCTCGTTCTGGGCATCCACCGGATCGTAACCATCCACAAGCACAATGTAGAGCAGTCGATAGGACTCGGTCTTGTTAAACTCCTCGGAATCGTGGGAATCGCATGATGCGTTCACCGCCTGCACGTCTTTTATATATTCGCAACCAAGCATTCCCCTCACAAGCGCAACAGCGCTCTCATCCGGTATGGGATTTGCAAATATCCTGAGACCATACGGCATATTCGCATACATCATCTCGTGCAGATAGTCGTGCACCTTCCCACATACGACCAGATCTTCAAACTCATCAAAACTCACATCATAAGAGATGTTTATCCCGGTGTCTTCATCGATGCGCGTGTCGTGTATGATCCCGATGCTCGTGTTCATGTACTTTCCCATGAGAAGCGTGTTGTTATTCACCTTTGCGAGCAGATAGTGATGGATCGCCTGATGAAGGTTCGAATAGTTGCCGTACAGTCCGGCAGGGATGAATGGAGGTGTTGCATGGTCTACGATTACCGAATAACTCCGCCTCTTTGCCTGCGTTCCCTCGCCGACATTGTCAACGATGTAGATGTACGGATTCGGAAAGTCCTGTATCAACGCTTCGGGCCACGATCGCTCGTCGAGTCCGACCTGCTTTCCAGGAAGCCATTCCAGTGTCCCATGCGTTCCGATGTGAACCAGTGCGGACGCATCGAATCCCTTCTTGAGCCACAGATAAAAGGCGATGTACTGGTGGTTTGGCGGAAGGCTCGAGTTGTGGTAGAGCAGCTTCTCACTGTTCTGGTATCCCCGGTACGGCTGCGGAGCAAGCAGTACATTTCCGTACTTTATGCATGGAATTACGATGTATTTACTGCCATTTGGTGCGGTATATACCATCTGATCTCCCGGAGGCGCTCCCCAGTCTTTTTTAACCGCATCTCGCATATCCCTCGGAAACTCGTAAAACCACAAGGCATAGTCGTCTTCCGAAACCAGTACGACTGCGCCGGATCTGGCAAGTTCATCCACATCATCCTGCGCCCATGCGCCGATATTCCGCCCCTGTGTGATCAGTTTGGCAACGATGCTTCCGTTGTTTGACAACGAATCATTCCGGTCGCTGATGTTGTACCTTGTGAAATTCCCAAGATCGTAACCAGCACCGTCCATCTCATTTAGGAGCACCTCAAGCGTTCTCGGCACGTCCATGTAACTCGCACCGATCTCGGACTTTCCTGGCGGATACGAGTAATAGATGAGCGCAATCCTTTTCTCGCTGTTGTCCAGGTACTTAAGATCCGTCCACATCAGCGTCCGGTTCACAACGTAACTCGCCCTTCCGGGAATCGGGACCTTCATGTTGGAGTTTGTTATCTCGTCAAGAACGCTTCCGCCTACAACGATTGGCTCAACCAAGCCCTCGAGTTCCTGAAGCGCAACCGCCCAGCTTATGTATGACGTAGGAATCCCGATCGTCGAGTTCGCCCACTCAACAGGTGTCTGTCCAGTCGTTATGCAATTCATCCATGGCACGCCAAGCCGTGCGATCACCTCTTTTCTCTCCGCGATTCCGCTCAGATTGAATGCCTTGCTGCCGTGAAACGTTCCCATATAGGAGAGGACAATATCAACCGTGGCGTTCCCGGTCTCATCGAAGAAGACCTCTCTGAGATCGGTGTAATCGAGAATAGGAATCACGTTTACGCGTCCATTCTCAAACTCCCGTATGATTGCGATCCAATCATCAAGATAGTATCCGTTGGCATAGTAATAGCTTGAGAGCGTGAGACCGACCGTTGGATTCTCCGGGTGGTACTTTCCGGTATCCTTGTACCACTCCATATACGAGGATAGATTCTGGAATAGGCAATCCTTGCAGGGCTGGAACTCCGGTTTATAATCCGGATGGAATATTCCGCTGCGAGGCAGCTTTATTCCGGGTTTTATCTCTTCATCAACGTCCACCAACGTAACTGCCATATAGGTGAGGATGCGGCGGTGGTTTTCAATCCCGCTGGGTGTCCAGTATTCCTTATAGGCATGCTTTCCTATGTTCTGCGGCACATTCACCACCCATAAGGAGGCAGATTGGGAAAGCCACATCGTCTTGCTCGTGCTGTTCGCCTCATCCAGCCGATCTTGAACCGCTGGGAGATATGAAAGATGGTATAATGCAATGATGTCGAAGGATGTGAGATTGTTCTCTCCCGCCTGATCACGATTGTAGATCGTGAGGCTTATCGTTGTGTTCGCAAGGGTATAATCCTTCATCGCCTCCTCGAGGTAGTAACGGTGGATTGTATCCTCCTGCAGTATGAACAGGACATCTACCACCTGCAAACCGTAGAATTTCGCGCCAAGGTGGTTTATCAGTTGCAACATGTCAAAATCGCTGCCAGCCTCCCAGTAATCGGTGATATTTGTATCCAAAACGTTTCCGATGCCGATCTCCGAGCTTAGATTGTACGCAAATACATAAGCGCTTCTGTTTATCGTCTGATTTATGCTCGAAACAGTATCATTGTCAAGAGAAGCCAGAAAAACAACGCTCTCGTTGCTAAAGTCCTTCAACTTTGCCTGCGATGCATTATATATCTCAACTTCGAGCGTGGTACTTGCTGATGCATTATAGAGCGAGTCCCGGTTCTCATCCGTTCCAAGAACGAAGATTATCCTGTTTCCTTCTGGCTGCGCAGTTGCAGATAGCGGCACAATCAACAGCACTATGAACAGCACTGCAACCAGCGGTATCGGTGCGAATGAACGCACGTTTCTAGTATCGTTTCTTGCCATTTAATTCCTCTTTTATTATTTTTTTTAGGTATAGTATACAGGGGTGTGTTCGCCATGGAGTGAAAACTCTTTTTGGCTATGGCAGGTTAGGTAAGCAATAATATTTCCCTAATAAAGTTAGATTTTGAACAAAAACCGAAAAAAAATTAGGTTTATGAAAAAAACCGACTTCCTGCTATCTGATGTGGGATATATGAGCGCAACAGACGTGAATGTTTAGGTAAGTGTTTGGCGGCACAATCGAAAACTCCAGTGAAATCACTGGATTTTGTGGCAACCAAATTCGTGTAATTCGCGTCATTCGTTGCCATTCGTGATCTCTTGGTGCTGATTTTATGCCTTCGGCGCTGCTCGCTACGCTCACAGTCACGAATGCCACGAATAAACGAATGGCACGAATCGAGTGAATCGGCGGAAATCACTGGATTTTTAGACAGTGTCGTGTTTGGCTACCGCGCAAAGTTATAAATCGGTATATCGTTCTCTGCGAGAGGGGTTTTCGAAGGTGGAGTATTCCGCTTGAAAAACCAACCTCCTGCTGAGATAATCGAAGCAGAACAGCACAGATCACCCCCCCTCCCCGACCATGCTCACATTGATCTCTATCCCGCTCTTCTCAGCATAATCGCTGATCCGCTTCATCGCGTGCTCGACCATCCCGCCATTCGTGAGGATCAGACATCTCTTCCCGCATAGCGCCATCAGGATTGCCTTGTCGATCACGCCCGCTATGATATCGAGACGCACGCCATCCCTCTCTGCGATATTCTTGCTCTTCCTGCCCATCGCGCCCACAACCTCGATATCTGCATCACGCATGATTTTACGGAGTTCTTCCGGCCCATAACCGTCCATATCATAGATCCTGATGCATCCCGCCCTGACACCCCTCCGTTCCATCTCAGCGATCGCCCAACCACTGTCGTGGATGTGCATGACCTTCGCATTGACCGCTTCGTAGGGGCTATGGAGCGCGTAATCGCCATGCATCATCCTAAGATTCAGGGTGTCGCCCTCCCCTATCCCGGGAGGAATACGCACCCACATAAGGTCGGGGGGCTTTAGCGCATCCACCAGTTCAGGAACATTTCTAGGAGACCTGTTGCGATTTGCAAGACCCCTCCGCTCGATCTCGTGATAGATCTCGAGAGTGGTTGGCTGCCTCAAGCCCGCCCCCTTCAAGAGTTCAGGATCACCAAAGACCTGATCAGGCGTGCCCCTGCCGATAACTATGCCATCTGACATGAGATACACGTAATCCGACCATCCGTAGGCGAGGTCTACGTCATGGGTGGAGATTATGATCGTCTTGCCGAAATGATTGAGTTCATCGAGCATATCCGTGATCTCGTCCGCACCAACCGGATCGAGATTGGAGAGTGGCTCGTCAAGGATGATCACCTCTGGCTCCATCGCAATAACGCCTGCGATAGCGACCCGCTTCTTCTCTCCGCCGCTTAAGTGGTGCGGGGGTTTGTCCTTGAGATGAATAAGCCCAACGTACTCAAGAGTGTGATTCACACGCTCCAAAACCACATCATCCGAAAATCCGAGGTTTGTAGGACCGAACGCCACGTCCTGATACACGGTCGGCGCAAAGATCTGGTCATCCGAATTCTGAAAGACGATCCCTACCTGCCGCCGGATCTCCCTAAGGGACTTCGAATCGTATTTAAACGGCATGCCATGGAAGAGCACCTCCCCGCGCATAGGTTTTAAGGTTCCGTTCAGGAGCAGAAATAGCGTTGACTTCCCTGACCCGTTCTGCCCGACAAACGCGATCTTCTTACCTTCTTCGATCTCGATTTCGACCCCATCGAGAGCCGCGGTTCCGTCCGGGTAGACGTATTCCAGGTTCTGTGTCGCAAGAATTGGCATGATCTGTTACCTCACCTCACAGAGACTTTTGATATTTTCCGGTCACCATGATTTTTGGCATCTCTCTGGTTTTGAGTGGTAGTTGGCTTGATTTCACCGACTGTCTGAAAATCAAGTGATTTATCACCGCGGAGAACGCGGAGGGCGCAGAGTTTCGAGACCGTTTTCAACCCTCTGCGTGGCTCTGCGCACTCTGCGGTAGAATCTAAGGGCATGGTGATTTTTCCATACTCCACAAATCACACCGCAGAGCACGCGGAGGGCGCAGAGAGTTGAGGTTACTTCGTCTCCGCGGTCTCTGCGACCTCGGCGGTAAACAAATGCAACCGGAAGAAATTAAAAAGTGTCGCCTCACAGTTCACACCTCACAGAAGCGATAAGGCAGCGATTGCGTATATGGACGCAAGAACTGCTTCGGTCGCCCTGATCGGTCTCTTTGTCTCGAAGAGGGTCAGCTTTCCATCGTAGCATCTCGAATTCATGGCAAGATAAAGTTTCTCTCCCTGTTCATAAGATCTTATGAATAGCGTGCTTGCGAGCATGGCTACGGAATAGAGCGATCTTCTGAGATTCGTGTATCCGAGCCGGACGGTCTGCGCGTGTTTTATAGACATTGCAACCTCTAAAAAGACGAAGATGTAGCGGTACATCATCATGGACAGTTCGATCACGGAATCGGGAATTCCGGACCTCTTGAGGACCGAGAAGAGTTCGATCATGGGGGTTGAGAGTGCGAGGAAGAACATGCAGCTCATGCCGCCGAGGGTCCGCGATATCACAAGGATCGCCATATCGAGCCCTCCCACATTAGCGGTCAGGCGGTACCCGAAGACATCAAAGGAGAAGACCTCACTGCCTGATCCGAAGAAAAAGAGTATGACGAGTGATCCTGTAATGGCAAACCCCATAGGTACGAGCAGTAGCGCTAAATAGAACTTAAGTGGGGTTTTACCGAAATAAACCGTTGCAAAACCCATAGAAAGAGCTATAAATAAAGGCGTTGCCGGGGATGTGGATGACACCCCGACAAGCAGCCCAAACGCCACGATGGTTAGTTTGAGCCAGACATTCCGGTATCGAAGACGGCTTACCAGCGCATAATCGTCCAGCAAGTTTCGCATACCGATACCGCATTCAACCGGACTGGTTCCTGCCCCTGTAGTATCCGAAGAAGTAACCGATTATGATCGCTCCAAGCGCTATCTGAAGCCCGAAGAGGAGACTCTCGATCTCTCCACTTGGTGGCTCCCATAGCGGGTCTGCAATCGGCTCATAAGTGCCGCCGGTCAGTTCCTCGATCACGCCCTCTGCCTCGCCATCGGCTCCACCGAATTCCGCATCGGTGTTTGAGGAGACGTAGAGGAATAGTCCTGTAAAGATCAGGATGAGTACAACTACGATGACCTCCAATCTCATGCTGCCGACCCCCTGATCTTGCTGATGGCTGCGTCACTTAACACATTAAGTCTTGCAAGCATATCGCTCCTGACCTGTATTATGTACTTGAAGATTAGCGCTGTGAT
>DAOURL010000129.1 GCA_030625165.1 Methanosarcinales archaeon
AGACTTGACCGCCGCTGGCAGACGAACCCTTAAGAATATAACAGACGATATATTCACATCCACCGTGCGGAGGGTTTTCTATCAAACAGGAGATATGGATCGAGAAGTACAGACCAAAGAGACTGGCGGATGTGGTAGGGCAGGATAACGCAATCGGGCGGTTGATTTCATACGTGCACACAAGAAATCTGCCGCACCTCATGTTCACAGGTCCGCCCGGAGTCGGCAAGACCGCGTCCGCGGTATCCATAGCAAGGGAACTCTTCGGCGATACATGGCACTCCAATTTCACTGAATTAAATGCAAGCGACGAGCGCGGCATCGATGTGGTGCGCCACAAGATCAAGAACTTTGCGAGAACATCGCCTGTCGGGGATGCCGAATTCAAGATCATCTTTTTAGACGAGGCAGATGCCCTGACAGGCGATGCCCAGTCTGCGCTTCGCAGGACGATGGAGCGGTACACCAGAACATGCCGGTTCATCCTGTCATGCAATTATTCATCGAGAATTATAGAGCCGATTCAATCGAGATGTGCGGTCTACCGGTTCGGTCCGATCACGGACGAAGCGGTCGCGAAGAGGGTTCGGTATATCGCAGACTGCGAACACCTCGATATCACGGACGACGGGATCGATGCAGTCAAATACGTGGCACGCGGTGATATGCGCAAGGCGATCAATGCATTGCAGGCTGCCGCAATGCTCGGAACAGCGATCGATCGCGATGCCATCTACCAGATAACAGCGACCGCGCGCCCGGAGGAGATTGGAAAACTCATCCTGAGTGCATACAACGGGGATTTTGCAGAATCCCGTAAAAAATTGGACGATTTGCTGACCAGACAGGGACTATCCGGTGAGGACGTTGTCGGGCAGATATATCGGGCGATATTTGATGTCGGAGAGATTCCTGATCGCAAAAAGGTTGATTTGATAGATAAAATCGGAGAAATGGATTTCAGAATCACAGAAGGTGCGAACGAGCGAATACAACTTGATGCGCTCCTTGCATGGTTTGTGTTATCTGGAGGAACTTACAATGATTGAGATCGATAGAGTACCTACTGGAGTACCGGGATTTGATGAACTGTGTGGAGGCGGGCTGGTGAGGAATCGGACATATTTGCTCTCCGGAACATCCGGTACCGGAAAAACAAACTTTGCGTTCCAGTTCCTGCACAGCGGAGCCACGCAGTACGACGAACCCGGCGTCTTTATTGCAACCGAGGAACGCCCCAGTTACCTGCGGGAGAATCTGTCGAGATTCGGATGGGATATGCAGTCACTTGAGGATGAGGGCAAACTTGCGATCATCGACGCATGTTCCACAAAGATCGGGATTCCGTCGCAGGAACGATATGTGGATGTACGACCATTCGATATGCGCGCACTCCTCGAGCAGGTCATCACGATACAGGATGAAATCGGCGCGAAACGAGCTGTGATCGATTCGAGCACGTCCATCGGATTCAATCTTCAGGATCCTGCAAGGATCAGGATAGAACTGCTCAAACTGAGCACGACCCTCGAGATTCTCGGTCTGACCTCGCTTATGACATGCGAGATCGTTGATGACGACCTGTACAGCAGATTCGGTGTCGAGAACTTCGTGACCGACGGTACGATCCTGCTGTATAACAAGCGGGAAGATAACACGCGTGTCCGCAGCATGGAGATATTCAAGATGCGCGGATCAGACCACAAGAAAGGCATCTATCCGTATGAGATCACATCAGAGGGGGTAGTCATCTATCCGCGCGAAGAGGTCTACTGAGACATACCGGGACCCGGAGATGCGCCTCCACAACCTCTTTCACCTCTGCCCATCGGAACCCATATTCCTCGCCGAAAATAGTTTCAGCGATCAGAGGCAAGCGCCGCTCACAGAGAACTACCTAAAAGAATTCGAGAATATCGGCGGTAATGCCACTGACCGACCGGGCGGGGGCGGGGTATTACGACTGACCGAGCGCGGCATTCCGATCGCTATCGCAGTTTACGTGCATTCGCAAGGTATCGACCACTGGCTCGTGCTCACGAACGTGATCTCGAAGGATGAGCGGTTTTCAAAAAGAGTGTCTAATCTCTTCGGAAGCGGCAGCGAAGAGATCGAAACAGATGCGTCTGATCTACGTGGTGCAATAATTGAGTATTATTCCATCTTCCTTGCGAACCAGTGGCTATGCGAATCGTGCGCACGCGAAGATATGCCGTACCTCGATCTCGGCGTCTTTGTAGCGGTGCGCGAACTGTTAAACGGGGGCGTAGAGGACGGGTCGAACGATAAGTCTGAAGAGCGAAGCGAGCGATTATCGTGCCTATTTCGCGAGATCAGGAGCAGGATCGAGCTTGACCTATCCGGTGCAGACGTGCTCGAGATATGCTGCGGGGATGGCAGCGCCACTGCTGCGCTACGCGATCTCGGATGCGACCCGATCTGCATCGACTATGACAAATGCGACATCTGTGACGGGCTTAAGAGCGGACAACTCCTTGCGGAGCGGTCGATCGTTCTTGATGCCACAGAACTGTCATCGTTCTTCGGTCGGGAGTTTGACTGCGTGGCAGGGTTCATGGTAGGTCCGATCCAGCCATTCAACGAGGATATGTGGGCATCGATCCTGCGCGAGTCTGTAAAGGTCGTACGGACGGGCGGGATACTGATCTTTACGTTTCACAGTGGTGAAGAACTCCGGAACGCTTACGAGGTGCTCAGAGGTTGTGGGGTTTCCGGGGAGACGTTTGAGAACCTCCCTGATAATGGGTCGCCAGCAGGGCGGGGCATTACCGGATATGACCGGTGGGTGTATGTCGGTAGATGGGACGGTCATTCACCGCCAGCTTTATAGCCGATTCCCGGAATATATGATCACGATGCCCATAATAGAAGTAAGCAATGAGACCCTGCGCCAGCTCGACCATCTGCGCATCCAGATGCAGGCAGCCAGTTACGACGAGGTGATCCGGCATCTTATGGGGACGGAATATGTAAGACCTGTATATATCAGGGATCCGGAGCCAGAGCAGAAACGTCCGGATGATGGGATCGGGATATACAAAGTAGAGTGAGCATAGAGTGAGCAGGGGCAACGACACTGTTAAATACAGCCAGTACGATGATTGCATTATTACACTGGCAAACAGTGTAATCATTGGAGGCATATTATGAAACTACTGGTTAGCCCGATCAACACGACCGAGGCAAAGGCTGCGCTTGACGGCGGTGCCGATATTGTCGATGTGAAGAATCCGAAAGAAGGATCACTTGGTGCGAATTTTCCATGGATGATCCGCGCAGTTATTGAGGCGATCGAATCCAAAAAGCCAGTCAGCGCAACGATCGGCGATTTCAATTTCAAGCCGGGTACAGCATCGCTTGCTGCACTTGGTGCTGCCGCGTCCGGCGCTGATTATATCAAGATTGGATTGTACGACATCCAGACCACAGACCAGGCAGAAGAACTGTTGTCAAATGTTGTGAAGTCGATAAAGGGCTACGATTCAAACAAATTTGCGGTAGCAGCCGCGTATGCAGATTATAGGCGTATAAATTCCATTTCACCACTGTTGCTCCCTCCTGTTGGCGCGAAGGTCGGTGCCGATGTGGTGATGATCGATACCGGCATCAAGGACGGCAGGTCACTCTTCGAGTTCATGAGCGAGGAAGAGTTGACCCGGTTTGTGGATGATGCACGCGATCTCGGTCTGACTACGGCACTTGCCGGAACGATCAAGTTTGAGGATCTGGATGTATTAAGGCGGATCAATCCTGATATCCTCGGAATCCGTGGAGTGGTCTGCGGTGGCGATCGGAACGATGAGATCAAGCAGGAACTGGTCGAGGAATTCAAGTCAAAGATGTGATCTGGTCAGGAGTGGCGGTCTTGTAAAGAGGTCGTAGCGAAATAACCCGGGTCACCGGATCGTCGGGATCACTCTTCCTGTTGTGGTGTCAGTGTCACAATCCCTCTTCGGGTTCGTGACATTCGTTTATTCGTGCAATTCGTGATTTAATCACTTTTTACGAAAAAATCTACAAACAAAACACGAATGAAACGAATTGTACGAATTACTCGACATGTTATTCGATATTGCAGTCGTGTTCAAGGATGTCCAATCCGTCTGAGTTATTTTGTGGCAGTCCCCACCAATATACCGGCGCGAGTGCGGTCCGGAATCCCCGCTAAAACCCGTGCACCATATACGGTCCAAAGATCATGAAGACGAACGAAACAAGGATCAGTACTGCAAATGTTACTGCGATGGTCTTTGACAACTGCTCTGCCTTGTGGTCGCTTATCACCCGCCCGAATAGCGAGTGGATAACATCCTTGAATACGTGTCCTCCATCCATCGGCAACGCTGGCAGGCAGTTAAACAGTCCGGCATAGAAGTTGATCCAGCCGATCCAGAGTAGCGCACTCGCGATCCAGAAGACGAGGGCGCCGTAACCTGCCGCCCATCCGACAGGTTCATAGAACTGCATGGAGCTGTCAAATCCGCCAAATCTACCGCCCTCTAATTCTATCAGCGGCATCGCAAAGATGAAGAGCCAGCCCTCGATCCTGTGCATCAAACCCGGTATGTTTTTAAAGACATGCAGTCTCGCAGATGCCGGATATTCCCCGATGGTCATTCCAGCGAATTCGATCCTTGTGGTGGAGATCACGCCCACATATCCGCAACTGCGGTCTGGCGAGGAGCCGAGTTCTACCATGGTTGAGTTATTCCCTGCAAAGAAGACCTCGACCGTTTGGCCCGGCACGGTTGTATTCAGAAACGAAATGAACTTGGTGGTGTTGTCGATTCCGGTATCGTTGATCCGTATGATGGTCATGCCTTGCGTGAGATTCGCCCGCGCTGCAGCGGAATCTGGCATGACCTGCTCGATCGTGACTCCGCTTTGCAGGATAGTGTCCTCCCCTGCAAGCGTGAAGATCTCGCGCTTGTCCTGCTCCTTCGTATGTATCGTCGTTGGCATATCCCCTCTGGTAGCCATGGTGACGTAGAAGTCGTGTGCAGTCTTTATTGTAATATTGTCCACCTGTGTGATAGCCATACCATCTTTTATGCCGGCTTGTGCTGCAACTGAGTTTTCATCGACCGATGCGACCGCAACATCGCTGACCGGAGCTATCCCTCCGAGGACGGGGCCGAAGAAGAGCGAAAATGCGATCAATGCGACGACAAAGTTTGCCATGACTCCTGCTGCAAGTATCCTCATCCGCGATCTTCTGGATACGCCATTCTCTGCTTTATCATCCCCTTCCTGCTCCACTACACTCCCGCTCCCGTGCCAAATTCCACCCCCTGTCTCGATGGGATGCCTGACAGCGTAATCATAGCCAACCTCCATGTTGGTGCTGTCGGTGCCCCGGACTTCTACAGGGTCTGGCTCCTTCTTCTTCCCGAACAACTCTTCTTCGTCCGGCTCTGCAAACCCCCCGATAGGGACGACCCCGAGCAGCAGCGCGCCCATCGATTTGACGCCGACGCCCTCGCTCCTGCAGAGTACCGCGTGTGCAAGTTCGTGCACAACCAGCGTGACCATAAGCCCGATCGCGCCCCAGACAAGCGGGATGTAGTCGTTCAGACCCGGGATCAAAAAGATGTTCTGCGGGGCATTATATTTGTCAGGCATGGGCATCGCGTTCTCATACAATGCCTGGAGCATCACGTAGTCGGTCAGGAGCACCATCGTGAACATGATAAACATCCCCACAAGCATCATCGGTATCCCGACGTTTCCGAAGAATCGCCAGAACCTGCGCGGGTATGCCAGCACCGTGAGCAGCTTCTGCCCGCGCCTGGTGCGAACCATCAGTATGGGTCCGAATGCCGACATGTTGTACCGCTCAAGAATTCCCTGTTTACTTAGAAAGGCGAAGACGATCCAGCATACGAGTAAAATGATGAGTGCAATATTTAAATAGTTCACATT
>DAOURL010000135.1 GCA_030625165.1 Methanosarcinales archaeon
ATTAGAGAATTGCCAAATGTCTTTCAAAATTCTGCTTTATTAGATCGTTTTCATGGATTCATAGAGGGTTGGCGGTTGCCAAGAATAAACGAAAGCTTAAAAGTCCGAGGATACGCTTTAAACGTGGAATATTTTTCGGAAATTCTGAATTCTTTACGACAAGTCGGGGATTTCGCGGTTATTGTTGATGATTTGTTGGAAGTTCCAAAAAAATCCGATACACGCGATGTGACGGGTATCAAGAGATTGTGTAGCGGATATTTAAAGTTATTATTCCCAAACGTTCATTCGGCGAATGATATTAATAAATCAGACTTTGAAAACTATTGCTTGAAACCATCTTTAGAAAAACGTGGGATAATAAGAAGACAAACACATCTGATTGATCGTGAGTTCAGGGAGGACTTGCCCACAATCGTGGTTAGAAATGATTAACGTACTAATCTGAGAAGTTCAACAACAGAGCACCAAATGAGATCAGTGAGATATTGAAGGAAGAGATCACGTATCCGCCGCAAAATTGAGGTAGAACCCCACCATGCACCCCCACATCCGAAAATGATGAAAACAATGGTAGGGGGGGCACAAAGATGGACAAAATAGGAACAATATTGGATGAGATCGTAGGTAAAATCGCCAATGCTTTCAACCCGGAGAAGATCATTATCTTCGGTTCATACGCGTACGGCATACCCACAGAAAAAAGTGATATAGACATTCTCGTAATCATGGAAACCACCAAAAGAGAGATTGAACGTATGGTAGCAGTGAACAAGCTATTACGCGATTATTACAAAAAAATCGACTTCAACATCCTTGTAAAGACGCCAGCAGAGGTTAAACATCGTTTAGATATCGGCGATCCATTCATCAGCGAAATTATATCAAAAGGAAAGGTTTTGGCGCACGGGAAGATCACACATAAAACCACAAAACGAGACTTTTTATTATCTTCCGGAATGGGTTCGGAAACCACAGAGAGCACAGAGGACACAGAGAAAACAGCAACTCTCTGTGCCCTCCGTGTCCTCTGTGGTTAATCTTGCCATAACCCATCCACCCAGAAGAAATTAAAAAGCCACTACAAAACCATCGATACCATGACCCCAACACCCCTCGGAATCGTGCTCCGCCACGACAAGACCGGCTTCACGTTCATCACAAGAGAGCACCTCAAAACATGGGAGTTCGTCCACTACCAGACCGATCGCCAGCAGATCCTCTGCCGCGTAGCAGAGACCGAGCCGCTCACCGAGTATCCGGTCGAGTTCCTCCTCGACACCGGCATCAGTCCTGCGGATGTCGCGGAGTTCTGCGGCTTTGATCCCGACGAATTCGAATATTTCATGACGAAAGGTGTCGTGATCGGCTATTTCGACGAACGCCTCGGCGAGTTCATCAACCCGCGCATGAACCCCGCCGCGGGCACCGTGATACACAGGTCGGCAGCCGAGCAGTTGCGCGACATCAACAAGGCGCAATCAGGCGAGATCGGCTCTGCAACGATCGGGACGATCGCAGGAACAGATTTTGAGGTCGTGCTCTCGGTAAAAGACGTTGTGAGCCAGCATCTCTCAGTCATCGCAGCCACGGGTGCGGGAAAGTCGTATACTGTCGGCGTCATCGTCGAGGAACTGCTTATGCCACACAACAGGGCGCCTGTGCTGATCTTTGACCCGCACGGCGAATACACTGTGCTGGATGCGATCGCCAATGACCCGCGGTTCTGGGACGGCGATTACAAGCCGAAAGTCAGGATAATAAAGCCCGAAAGCATCAAGATCCGTGTATGCGACCTCGAGACGTCTGATCTCATCAGCATCATCGACGACGGCACGATGTCAGACAAGATGAAGACGCTCTTCGGGAGTGCGTGCCGTACGCTTCGGAGAGAGAGTTCCAGAGGCGGCACCAGACAGTTCACACGGAGCGAACTTAGAAATACAGTCGAGGAGATGCGGGATGGAAGCAACGACTCCTCGATCGAGGGGATACTCTGGCGGCTCCGCAAGCTGGATAACGGAATATTCCATGACCACGAGGATGTTCCGATTGTCGATTACCTGCGGATCGGGCAGCTCACGGTTATGGACGTCTCCGGCATCAGCACCGGGTTTCAGCAGATGATTGCGCAGGTGATCCTTCAAAAAATCTTTGATGCACGGCAGAAGACAGAAAACGGCACATATACGAGTGATACGCCTGACAAATACCTGCCGTACCCGGTCTTCGTGATTCTTGAGGAAGCGCACCGGTTTGCGCCGCAGGGTAGTGGCGGCGGTGCGGGCGGAGACGGGGGTGGCGGAAGAGTCGCGAAATCAAAGCCGATCATCAAGACGATCCTCTCTGAGGGCAGGAAGTTCGGCGTCGGGATCTGCATGGTATCGCAGCGTCCAAGCAAGCTTGATTCTGACTCGCTCTCCCAGTGCATGACCCAGATCACGATGCGGATCATCAATCCCGCGGATCAGGAGCAGATCGGGCGGAGCATCGAGTCTGTGAGCCGGGATATCGTATCGGAACTGCCTGCGCTTGCGAAGGGACATGCGATCGTATCAGGTGTTGGCATCAACACGCCAACGATCGTTCGGATCAGGCAGAGGTATGGGCGTGACAGGGGCGCGAGCAAGGATGCGCCATCGATCTGGGTGCGGGAATCGCATACAGGGCGCTTCAAGCAGGGATCAGGCGCAATACTCCCGGATCCTGAGATGGATATCGGGGTATAAGGTATAGGAAAGCGTACCGCCTCACAGCTGTGTGGTTTCATGCACGCCGCAATAGTTTCAGGAGGCGGATCGTGACAGTGTTGACGACATGGACGCGAGCCGGGGGACTCGGGCCAGTCTCCGGATGATGGGGGCGAGGCTGAGCGGCTAAACTACAAAAATAGGTAACTACGCATGTACCCAAAACCACTATCGTGGGACTTCACGGTGCAGGGACTATCCAGAACATGGGGGATACTGTAACCAAACCGGGAATTTAACCGCAGAGTACGCAGAGGGACGCGGAGGAGGAATAAACGGTTAAATGCTCTGCGTTACTCTGCGCCCTCCGCGGTTATTTTTCTTGCCAGAAAGTACAGGATCGCAATCAGGAGACCAATCAACATACCTGAGTATTTACCAAAAACATAACTATGAAAAATGATAAACTAAAGGAATGGTGTAAACGTGAACAACTTTAACGAGAAGGTCAGCTTCATCTGGTCTGTGGCGGATCTGCTGCGGGGACCCTACCGTCCCAACCAGTATAAGGACGTTATGCTGCCCCTAACTGTTCTGCGTCGCATGGACTGTGTGCTGGAACCAACGAAAGAGAAAGTGCTTGAAAAGCAGAAGAGTCTTGCAGACAGCAAGTTTAAGAATATCGAACCGATCCTGAACAAGGTCGCAGGGCAGTCTTTCCACAATACCAGCCCTTTTACTTTCGAGAAATTGAAAGGCGACCCGGATAACATCACAGTAACCGGAAAGATCGATGCAAGGAGTGAAAAACATGATTGTCAAGGTCACTTTGGAAATTCAAACCGCAGAGAGCGCAGAGGAACGCGGAGGGGCGTGCATGGTTAGACACTCTGCGAACCTCTGCGCCCTCCGCGGTTCAATAACAAAAACAAAGGAGCTAAACATTCACATCGATTCCCTGAAAAATTCAAACCGCAGTGAGCGCAGAGGAACGCATAGGGTTGGAAAATGCGTCAGATGCTCTGTGGTTCAATAAAAATGAAAACCAACAAGGAAAAACCATGGAATTAAATAAGATCTCCGAAGAGATCATAGGAGCGGCAATGCAGGTGCACACAGTTTTGGGACCGGGGTTGCTCGAAAGTGCTTACGAGGCATGTCTGAAATATGAGCTGGAAAAGAATGGTTTGAAGGCATCGCCTCAGGTGGGGCTTCCTGTCATTTATGATGGAGTACAAATAGATCTCGGGTACCGGCTCGATCTCCTTGTAGAAGATGCTGTTATCGTGGAACTAAAGGCTGTAAAAGAACTGACCCCGCTTCACGAGGCACAGTTGCTCTCTTATCTCAAGCTCAGTGGATTTCAGCTCGGTCTTCTGATAAATTTCAACGTCGTGCGCCTTAAGCATGGAATTAAACGAATGGTGAACAACTTCACTGAGGAGACGGGGCGGTGAATGTATGAAACAGTCTCTGCGTACCTCTGCGCCCTCAGCGGTTAAATCAGTTCAATCAGAGGAGTTCCAACCGAAATTCACCATCACAAACAGGATCACGTCAGGTCTCACCATGATCGAGCGTGCAAGAGGTTTTCTGGAAGCGGCTGAGCTCTCGGATGACTGGATCCGTTCCATGAGTGATAGAGCCCTTGTCCTGGAGGCGCATCATACCACGCATATCGAAGGAACACAGCTTACCCTGGATCAAGCCAAACGTCTGCTGGCTGGAGATGCCGTATCAAACGTAGATCCGGGCGATGTCATGGAACTTTTGAACTACCGCAGGGCATTCGATTTCGTTTCAAAATATCTCGACAGCGGCGAAGACATAACCGAGGAGCTTATCCTTGAGATCCACAAGCGATTGGTTGAAGGCGCACGTGGCGGCGCGGCAACGCCTGGCGAATACCGCAATGTCCAAAACTACGTCGTCAACTCCGCCACAGGTGACATCATTTACACACCCCCGCCACCTGAAGATGTGCCCCGGATGATGGAGACTCTTATAGAATGGCTAAATGGCGAAAAGGAAACACATCCGGTACTGGCAAGCGGCGTCGCCCAGTTCCAGCTGGTGCATGTCCACCCCTTCCGGGATGGCAACGGTCGCACCTCCAGGTTGCTCTCGACGCTGTGCCTATACCGGGCTGGTTACGACTTCAAGCGGCTCTTTACCATCAGCGAGTATTACGACCGTGACCGAGCCGCCTTTTACAGTGCCATCCAGAACGTTCGAGAACGAGACATGGATCTGACTGGGTGGCTTGAGTACTTCGTTGAAGGGCTGGCTACACAGATGAGGGAAGTGACTCAGCGCGGGAAAGAGGTGATCCGTCTGGACGTGATCACCCGGAATTTCGACCTTTCTAAGCGGCAGGCGATGGCACTATACTACGTACTCGAACATGGCGGCATGACCATCCAAAACTACGAACAGCTTTGCCCGGATATCAACCGCCGGACACTGCAAAGAGATTTGAAAGCTATGATGGATAAGGGATTGATGGTCTCGGAAGGGGCTACCAATCAGCTGATTTACCGACTCAAGGGGGGCATACTATGAACTTGCGACAAATTCACGACATAACTTGCGACAGACTTGCGACACAACTTGTGACAGAGGAAAAGCCGTGAGCAAGAGCTGCACAGAAGCCACATTCGAAGCAGCTATCGATCACTCTCGCATCCGGTTTGACTGTTGATGGAGATCACTCCCTGATCTCATTGACGCAGAGCGCCACATCAATAAATCTTCTCCCGTACCCCAAAATCCTCAATGATTACCGCTTTTTCCTGCTCATCGACTCTGTAAACTACTCTGCATCTGCCGACTCTCAACCTATATCTCCCCGCCAACTCCCCTCTTAATTTTTTTATATCTTTCCCATAAAATGGATTTTCCTTCAAAACATCTATGCTTTTATTGTAACTACTCAAGTACCTAAAACACCATCATGAGACTTCACCTATACCGGCACTACCTGACCCGGGACATACCGGAACCAAACAGGGAATTTAACCGCGGAGGGCGCAGAGGAACGCGGAGGAGG